>DTYX01000922.1 GCA_012961655.1 Candidatus Poribacteria bacterium | reverse complement strand
TCATGGGCAACGCCTCTTCCTGCTTCTTTTATATCCGTAACTTCCCCATTTTCATTAAAAACAAAACCTGGCTCAGGTAGGTTCAAATTTAGACTGCCATTCCCCAATCTATTCTCTCGCAGAATAGAAGCTAGTTTTGCCATGAGCTCCAAATCATTGGGGATATGTGGATTTATTACAGTTTTCGGTGTTCTGCCTTCCAGTATATCATTCACCTGATTATAGCTAAGGTGCGCTCGGCTGCGGATAACGGATGGGAAAATATCAACTGAACCCACGGGTTTTCCCTTCTCATCAAACTCGAAGATACAGGAAATCGCTAACCTATTTTTATGAGGAATGAGGCTAAGAATATCCTCCGATAGTCTCGGTGGAAACATCGGAATTACCATCTGATTAGCGAAGTAAACGCTTGTCCCCCGTTCGTAGGCTTCCGCGTCCAGTGCTGAACCCTCCTTAACATAGTGGCTGACATCGGCGATGTGGACGCCGAGTAGATAGTGCCCATTCGCTAACCTTTTGATAGATACAGCATCGTCAAAATCCTTAGCATCTTCGCCATCGATTGTAAATATTCGCTCTCTTCTTAAATCGACTCGATTTCTTATTTCCTCATCTGATATAGAGGAGGGAATGCGTTCAGCTTCTTCCAGAGCCCTGTTTTTAAACCTATGAGGCAGTTGGTATTTGTATATAATTAACTTTTCGTCGATGAAGGGAGTTTGAGGAGCACCCAGGATCTCTTCAATACTACCGTAGGGATAACCATCACCAGCATCGCTTAATTTCACCAAAACGTAGTCTTTATCCTTAGCTTGATGATTTTTGACCTTAATTTGATTTGGAATTTCGCGGTATATGGGTGTCACAAGCGCATATCCGTTTTCTAAAGAGAGTTGACCAACTAAAAAGGAGCGTTCCCTTTTTAGTATTTCTATAACTTCACCTTTTTTCCTGCCGTTGTTATGTCTAAGCTCGATTGCGACTATATCATCCTGCATAGCGCCTGAAAGCTGGTTACGGTGGATAAAAACACTCTCTTCCGTCTCTTCTATAATGCAGAGCGCATCGCCGCTTTCCAGCATTCTTATCTTGCCTGTAACATATTGTGGAGGGCGAGAATGATTTGTTTCAGGATAAAGCTTCTGTTTAATTTTTAAAAGTTCTTGCTGAAGTAATCCGATTTGCATCTTTGCTCCTTTCTTATATTTTGCTAAACTGCAAGCAACAAAAAAGCCCCTCTGAGGCTCGAAGTGCCTCAGAAGGGCTTTTTTAAGCAGGGGGGGTTGCGAGCGTCACCTGGTCAGTGCGGCGCTCTGGGTTGATATTAGTAAATGCCGATGTTCTTAGCGTTTCTTTCCCCATCCATCTTTTTTGCCGTCTCTCCATCCTGCCTTATATACCTCTGAACCTCTTGAGTTGTAATGCGCTGGACCGGTCAATGCGTCAAATAGGATATCGATTACGTTTGCGTTCTTTTCAAATTCAGCGCGATGGAGACCATCAACGTAACCTTTTCCGTATTCCTTCTTAGGGTTAGCCATTCTTTTCACCTCCCTCCCGACCTGAGTCGATGCCCTTGCATGGATAACAAAAAAGCCACACCAGATATGGAAAACATGTACGGTGTGGCTCAATTGAGTATCCAATATAAATTAATGCAACTTAAATTAACACAAAAGTATGTATGTGGATAGAAAGAGATAATTGCAGTTTGGCTTAAAGTTTGTCTATGTGAAGTAGGGATAGTGAGGGAAAGAGGACAACTGAACAGATGCGCAGGAGGGCAGTACCTCTTATCGGTGACTCATGCTCACTTGCTCAACTAATGGTCGAAAAAAGCACCGTGATACATAATTATGGAAAATAAGAAAGATAGCTATTGAGGGGGGATGGTAGCAAAATATGGCGAGGTAGAATGATGTCTTTCCCTTCTTCTTCCGCTTGTAAGACAGCTTGCCACAAAATCTGCTCAAGCTCCCGAAAGTTTCCAGGATAATTATAACAGCGCAGCAGCTTTAAAGCCTCTTCTGAAATCTGATTGACTTTACGACTGGATGCCTCGATAAGAGGATTGATGGCGGGGTTTTGGAGCACAAAATCTACGATTTCCTCGAAATGTTCCATTCGCTCTTGCAGATTAGGCAAACGTACATGAAAACGGAAGCGTTCGTAAAGATCGCGACGAAACTCGTCCTTTTCTACCTTTTCTTCAAGAGGCTGATTTGTGGCAGCAACGATGGCAACGGGAATGTAGAGCTTAACATCCCAGCCGAGGGGGTAGTAGGTGCCATCATCTAAGAACTTAAGCAAGAGTGATTGAGTGTATGGTGGCATGTCGCCGATTTCATCTAAAAAGAGCGTCCCGTAACAAGCAGAGAATATTTTGCCAGGGAGATTGCGATTTAAGTCCGTCCAAGAGCCGGCGTTTGCTCCGAACAGCTCGCCATTAATGAGGGTTTCAGGAATAGCCCTGCAGTTTAAGTCCTGAAAAAGCCTATCTATAAACTCCTGTTCCTCCCCCTCCTTCTCCCAGTAGTTCCATCGTAGCCTGTGTAAGAACTGAGCCAAAAGCGTCTTACCTGTTCCTGTTTCTCCCTCTATTAGCAAGTGAGGCACAGCATAGTCGCGATTCTTACCTTCCTCCCAAAGAACCTTTAACCACTTCGGTGGTTCGCGATGCTCTATAAACATCTTTTCTACAGCATCATCGAAGAGAGTCTGAGGGGACTTTCCCTTAAAGGGATGTCCTGTTTTTGGAATAGGTAATATCCTTTCTAATTCCCGGATAAAATGGCGAACTTGAACGATAACTTCTTGTGTCCCGCCGAGAAACAAGCTGACAAATTTGCTTTGGCTATATTCGCCTTTAGGTATAGAAAGCCGCTCACCGATTTGATGTGCCTTGCCAGATTGTTCCTTCCAAGCTTCCGCCAACCTTTGCATCTTTTCAATGCTTTCCTTCACATCGGATTCTTCCAGATGTTTAAGCAGACTATAGTTGAGCACGGTTGCGTATTCCGAATTCAGCCATACTTCGGCAGCTTCTTGACTGTTAAAAGCCTCCTCGGTGCTAATCACGTATACTTGTGCTCGCTTATCATTAGAAAGCTCCTTCATGAATATGTCAAAGTTTTCCTTTGATAAGCTATTACTTTCACAGCTCTTTTCGACAAAGATTAGCAGGGGAGAATCTTCCTTAGGTAGCTTTTTTATAACATTCTCAGCCTTTTTCCATTTTATGGAAATAAAATCGTCCTTGCTCAATTTTTTCAATATTGAGCTAAGTTTATCTTTAGTTCCCTTGTTCTCTTTATCCCATATAACAACTAAATTCAACTTTGACATCGTTCCTCACATCTCTTTTCAATCTGTTCTTTCCATTCTTGAAGGCGCTTCTTAGCATCGGCATCACTTTCCATCTGCCATGCCTGTTTTAATAAGGTCTTCAACTTCTCCAGCTCCTTATCATATTTCTCGCAAGGCAAGCTGCTTAATCTGTCAATAAGTATATCAATGAAGTTTTTACCTTCTTCATAGAGCTTCTTACGTTCTTCTTGGTTCGGAATACCCAACTTAGGACGCACCTGGGCAACGCGGCTGCGGGCTCGGGAAATGTCAGGGAGACGATTCGCTATCTCTTCGTCGGAGAAAGGTTCATTTTGTTCTGTATTCTGGTTCCTTGCAAAAACTCGTAAAAGAGAGCAAGCGACTTCTGTTGATGGAGCGCGTTTGACGAAGAACTTCTTAAACGGAAGTAGTTCGCCCCAAGGCGCAAGCAGACTAGCACTTCCTACCAGCCGGCTCACTGTTTCCTTTTTGAAGCCTAACACCTTGTTCCGCGCCAGAAGCTTTAATTCTTTACTATTTTGGAGAAAATAATCCTTATTCAGACTGACTATTTGTTGGGCAATCCGAACTGTATTCTGGACGCGGTGGCGAAGTGCATTTTTATAAGTTGAACTGATTTGGTCATCGCCGCTGATATGAAGTAGGAGATGCGCGCTGCCCGAGCATACGATTATTTCATCGGATAGTCGTTTAACCATTACGTCAGCGTATTGCGGATAACCCTTCTGACCTATGTTTTCAAGAACTTCTAGTAAACTCTCCTCCTCTTTTTCCACCTCGGAGAAATCCCCTTCATAGTCGTCTTCAAAGTCATCAACATCAAAAGCTTCCTCCTCTTCGCTTTCGGGCATTTCTTCGCCTGCTTCCTCTTCGATAGCTTCCCACCCTTCTGGTACAAAACGCCCCTGTAGATACTCCCTAAGCTCATGAAGAGGCAGTAAATTGACAACAGTTTCAATATAATGGCGCGTCTCTTCTTTCACCTTGGTCGTAGGCTTTTCCCCATTCTTAGGCTCTCTCTTTATTCCTGTGTCAGGTGCCCTCGAACTTTGAGGCATTTTTTACCTCCTTTTCCCTAACAAAAGGGGTGTTGGTTGAACCTTCCCTTCATCATACCCTTTAGCTTTCGCCGCTTCTACCAAAGTATTGGTAACAGCTTGAAAGGCAGCAGCGCTTAAGAAGCTACTTTCAGCGCGGTTTTTAGCTACCTCGATTAATCCTCTAAATTGCCAACGGTTCTTCCCCTGTTCCTGTTTCATCTGGTGAAGCACTACTTCAAAATGACGCAAATTCACGTTCTTATACTCTTTAACCTCCATTAAGCGCCGTAGAATCTCTAAAACACCTTCATCAAGGGAACCGTACTCTAAGGCTTCGGCATCCAACTTTCCATATTCTAACAGACGTTTGATTCTTCCAATGGCAGATGAAATCTCAGTCCTCATACCGTGAAACGCTCTCATCGCCTCCTGAGTCCCTCTTTCGCCGATAGATTGGGCTGCCAGTATTCCGACAGGTAAACCTATCTTCGGAAAAGCACCTGTTGACAAGTCATATCCGTAGCACCGAGCGCAGATGCCATCTTTAGCTTTGCAGGTAACGGGGGAGAAAATACGCAAATTCCTCTGTTTACAAAGCTTCTTGATATGGTCAAGTGTAATCACCTCACCTTTCTTAAGGATACCATTCACTCCCCAGGCCGCCACCCGACCTTCAAGATGTTCAAAGAAATCCTTAGGCAGCTCCAATCCCTCTTCATCATCGCATTTATTGTTGACAATTCGCAAGGGATAGCAGCCATATATTAACTTGCGGGTTAATTCACCCCCAAGAGCAGGTCCAATTTTCTTTTGTACAATATCAGGACGAGATTCTTGTGCTGCCTCAAAGTACTCGTTCTCTTCTAACCCTTCTACGTAACAGTGCGAGCTTTTCGCTGTAACAGCTGCGCACAATCGAGCAATTTGTTCAGGATTACCCCTTGCTCCCGATAGAACCAGTATTGCTACAGGATTATTCTGGTTTTTCTCAAGTTTCTCATGGAGTTTTTCGCCACATTTTTGGCGTAGCATTTGATCTTCAAGTTCTTCTGGGAGATTTAATCTCACCTTTTCACGTTCCTTCCTGGTCAATCGCAATATCCACAGGTCGTTAATGGAGAAGCTGACACCATTCTCTGTTACAGTTCGAAAGGCTTCTCGCATCAATTCGTCTATCTGCTTTAACGCTTCTTTGCGTTCATCTTCGTTCCCCCAATGTGAGCGAAGATAGTTTTCAATAGCTCGTTGAAGCTTCTTCTTATCAAAAGGCTTGTCTTCACAGGCTAATGAAGGCTGTTCTAAAAGCTCTGCCAGCCATTCTCTGCCTTCCAGCGATAGAGTCTTTAAATAAATACCTGCCACGATATCCTGGGTTATATGGAGAATAACCCCGCCGTGAGCAACGGAGAAAAGATTTTGGAAAGCACTTAGTCTATCCTGAGCTTCTTTTTTGGCTTCCTCGCTAAGTGGCAGATGGAAACTCATCGCATCGCCATCAAAATCAGCGTTGTAACCGCCGCAAATAAGCGGATGGATGGCTATCACCTTTTCATCCCAGAGGATGGGAGTAAACGCCTGCATGTTATAGCGATGTAGTGTGGGAGCTCTGTTGAGAATAACAGGGTAGTTTTGTATCGTACTCTCAACCACTGAACACAATGCTTCATCTGACAAATCACTACTCCCACGCAAAGCAAAATAAAAATCCTCAGCAGCATGGTAGGGCAATCGGCAAGCGCCAAAAGGCAGTGTAGGGTCAGGCACAATGACAGCGCGTCCTGAAAAGTCCACCCTTTTGCCCAATAAGTAGCCGCGAATTAAGCCTTTCTTGCCCTCTAAGCGGGTTCGTAAATTATCATGATGTTCATTAGCGGTCAAATTTTTGAAATCAACAAGGTCGTCTTTAAAGACAGCTTTCATGCCAAAAAGTTGCGCTGTTGCTTCGATAAGTCGCTTGCGTGTTGATTTACTGACTTTATCCTTTTCTGTGTTCTCCAGTATAGAATTGTAAATCAATACCCGCCGATAATGGGCATTAAGCCCTTCGCTATGTCCTACCATCGGGCGATAGTCGGGCGGAATTACAGGGAGGCATTGTAGTTTAAGGTCAGGATGGAGAGGGTGAGGAATAGGTTCCGCCAGCTCGATGTAACCCATACGCTCTCGGCGTTCATCGCTGCTCTTCTTACCAAAGACCTTCTCGCTGAATAGCCCATCAGGGCTCCATCGTAGTTTTACATCAACTTGGCTACTGGAACATTTAGGGCATCGTCTTGGTCCTGGCTTTCCTCCCTTCTCTTTCCACTCGCCGCTCCATACGGCATAGTTGCATTCCTGACACTTATAGCGCAGTTTCCAATAAGAAGGGTCGAAGACCTCTTCTTTAGCCCAGCGTTTAACTTGTTCATTATCAGCGAACTTTATTTCAATCCGCACGAATTTTGTTGGTTCAAAGGGTTTACGGAACTCATCTATTGGAAACTCCTGTTCTTTACCGTTCTCGCTTTGCACGATGATTCGCAAATTGATTGTCATTCCACGCAGGTACATGACTAATGCTCGAAATGCTTCGGGCAATGGACACAATTCAGTGTTTTTTTTGAGCCCCTTAGATAGAGCATCTGATTTGACCGTTAGAATTTCCTCCAGTATAGCGTCAGCTTGATGAGCTTGTAACGCCCATACTTCCATCTCGCCAATGCGCTGTCCACCTTCAAGCCTCTTACCCTTAGGAGGTTGTAAGGTAACCAGTGTGCGTCCTCTTTTCCCCTCAGGAGCGCCTCGCACGTGAAACTTATCTTCAGCTATGTGATTCAATTTCATAAGATATTGCCATCCGACAACAACTTCTGCTTCTTGTTCCTCACTATTGAATGGGTCTTTCCAGCGCACCTTCAACTTGCCTTCTGGCAACCTTTCCCAGCTGAACTCTTTACTGAAAGGAGACGCAACAATCGATTTGCCATCCTTCCACGCTATCCAACCCCAGTGAGTTTCATAGAGCTGACCGATGTTCATACGTGAGATAACCCCGTGGGGATTAAGTAACACATCAACGCGAAGAGGCGAG
>DTYX01000921.1 GCA_012961655.1 Candidatus Poribacteria bacterium | reverse complement strand
GTCTTTGATGTCGAATCTACTCAATTCGGAAGTCTTGCGACTTCCGCTACTGATACTATCACAGTGGAAGATATGAATGTTAATGAGGATGAACGGAAAGCATTGCGTTATCTGAAAATAGGAGATGAATGGAAAGAGCAGGAGGAATTGGAGAGGGCGGAGGCTTTCTACAAGAAAGCGTTAGAAGCAGAGCCGGAGCATCTCGATGCGTTGGAAGCGTACGCGGAAACCCTGCTTCTCCTTGACCGAGCTAATGAGGCAATCGAACCCCTAAAGAAAGCGGTTGATATTGACCCTAACTCACCCGCTAAGCGTAACAATCTGGGAAAGTGCCTTTACCAAGCTGGACAGAAGGAAAAAGCAAAAGAACAATTCCAAAAAGCTATAAAGATGGCGGGAAATAATACGGAAGGATACAACAACTTAGGAGTGTTATACTGGGAAGATGGAAATGCACAAATGGCGATAGATAATTTTAAGAAGGCTATCCAGATAGATAACAATGACCTCGATGCTGTGGCAAACCTCGGCATAATGTGTTACCAGGCGGAGATGTTTGAGGATGCTATTCCCTTGCTTGAAAAATACCTGGCGAAAAAGCCTGATGATGTTCAAATGAGAACTTACCTTGCTGATGCTTACGAAAAAAAAACAGCATCCCACAAGCCTCAGATAGCCCATGGCAATATAGCTAAAAATTTAGGCATAAAACCTAAAATCCACAAAGAGAATCGTAAGCCGAAGTCGCCGGACAGGTCGGTGAGCGAAGCTAAGATAAATGTTGAAATGAATTTCAATGACCTTGAGGGAATAACTAAGCGCGCATCTATAGATGTGGGGCATATTTGCAATTTAGATTGCCTATTTTGTTATCATAGATGGGAGAAACCTAAATCTCCTTTCCTATCTGCTGAAGAGATAATGGCACGTTTGAAAAGGTACAGAGAAGATTTCAATTTAACAGTTTGTGATTTCACAGGTGGAGAGCCGATGATACTGCCCAGACTGGTTGAAATTGTGGAATATGCTGCTGATATTGGAATACCAATCTGCATAATCACAAACGGTCAAAATGCGAGCTTTGATAAGTTAGAGAGCTTAGCCGACGCTGGAGTTAAGGAGCTTTTATTAAGTATCCAAGGAACAAGGGAGATACATGATAAACTCGTTGGGAAAGAAGGAGCTTTCGACCAAATTCTTAAACTGATAGAAAACTTGGACAAGCTGCAAATCCCCTGGAGAGTGAATACTGTGCTAACAAAGTGGAATGCTGAAACGCTTCCAGCTTTAACCGAACAATTATGCAAATTTCCAAATCCCCCTGAAAATGCTAATTATATTTGCTTCAATCCTTGGGCTAATTGGGCTGACAAAACTGAAATAGACCTGCAAGGAAGACATTGCGATATAGCGGAATATGTTAAGGAAGCGATAGATATTTATTCAGCCGAAGGTATTTGGTGCAACGTCAGATATGTTCCTTTCTGCATATATAAGGGCTATGAAAAGCATATAACGAATTTTCCCCAGATAATATACGACCCTTTGGAATGGGATGCGAGAGCTTATTGGAACTTAAGTGGGGAGACTATCAATGAAGTCTATACTCTTGGATTGTCAAACGGGGTTTGGGGCAAGACAAGAGGACATATATTCTTTAACACATGCATGAAGCATAATCAGGCTAAGGTAGCCGTTAAATCAGAAGAATGTATGAAATGCAGAAATTTCTTAATATGCGATGGTTTGCAACACCAGTATGCTGAACGCTATGGCTGGTCTGAAATTTCTCCTTCGGAAGGCGAATTGATTTATGACCCGGAATATTGGTTGGTCCGTGACAATAAAACCTGAAGGAAATGAAAAAAGATGAATTCCGGTTTGGGGGTAATTCAATGAAAAACCATTTAGTAATTGGTGGTGCTGGCTTTATAGGTTGTAATTTGGCGGCTCATCTCTTAAAAAAAGGCGACAATGTCACTGTCTTCGACAACTTATCCCGTAGAGGCGCTCTAAATAACATCCGCTGGCTGATAAAAAATAATTCTACTGGTCTCGATATTATCCAAGGCGACATAAGTACGGACAATTACAGATTGTTAGAAGCGGTGAGGAAAGCTGAAGTAGTTTATCACTTAGCTTCCCAGACCGCTGTGACTACATCGGTGATTAATCCACGAGAAGATTTTGAAATTAACGCTCTGGGCACGCTAAACGTTTTGGAGGCGATTAGAGGAGCGGGAAATAATCCCGTCGCGATATATTCATCCACAAATAAAGTTTATGGCAAAATGGAGGATGTGAAGGTAAGAGAATTAGATAGGCGTTACGAGTATCAGGATAAAATAGGGATTTCTGAAGAACAACCCCTCGACTTCCATTCCCCCTATGGGAATTCAAAAGGGGCCGCAGACCAATATTTTCGCGATTATGCCAGGATTTATGGGCTCAGAACGGTGGTCTTCAGACAGTCGTGCATTTATGGGCCACACCAATTTGGCATCGAAGATCAAGGCTGGGTCGCATACTTCACCATCCAAAATGAGCTTCAACGACCAATTACAATCTATGGAGACGGTAAGCAGGTTCGTGATGTTCTATTTGTCGGAGATTTAATCCGAGCCTTTGAGTTGGCAACTCAAAAAATTGACGTGGCGCAGGGGCAGATTTATAACATCGGAGGCGGGCCTCAAAATACTTTATCTCTACTTGAATTGGTCGATCTTCTTGAGAATATGACAGACAAAAAGATGCAATATACTTTTTCAGATTGGAGACCTGGAGACCAACGCGTATATATCAGTGATATTAGAAAGGCGAAAAAAGATTTGGGTTGGAACCCAAAAGTTCGTATTCCTGAAGGGTTAAAAATCCTGCATTCATGGGTGAAGGAAAATAGGGAAATTCTCTTACGAACTATATTGAAAGGCAACATTGTAGCAACGACTTTCAGTTGTTTAAGTCTTGGTGGCACAGAGGCACGCCGCTACTTGAATATGTGACAGTGAAAAATTTTCCTATCGCTTATTAGCATGAGGAAAAAATTACCTTTCCCTAAATTTTTCACATGCACCATTGTACTGTAAAATAAGTGATGATTAGTAGCCGAAGTCGCAAGTGAGCGAAGCCATCCCGCAACGCGGGGACTTAGGGAAAACGGTAGCCCCGAATTTTGGCAAATTCGGCTACAATTCTTTCCCTTCTTCTGAGGACTAAAGTAGCATGCTATCACAATTTCACAATGCTATTGCACTGTTAAGTAAATTATGATAATTTTGTAGGACAATCTGTTAGATTGTCCGCGCGATCTAACAGATAGCGCTACAGTTAATTTGACAGTGCACTAAGTAGTTCAGGTCTCCTGAGAGGCGTGCCGCTACGACAATATCCTGAGGAAACTACCGGCCATATTGCGTCATCCGTAGCGTCGCCCGTAGCGTCGCCCGTAGCGTCGCCC
>DTYX01000920.1 GCA_012961655.1 Candidatus Poribacteria bacterium | reverse complement strand
GTTTCTTCCTTCGCTTTTGCGAACGTGATGGGAACAAAATACGCTAAGTATCAATATCCCCTGCTCGGATACGCCATTTTGTCGGGATACTCTCAGATGTACGTTGGCAACCATTATCCCTCTGACGTGTTCGCCGGGGCGCTGTTGGGATATGGTGTTGGAGAATTAACGCTACGCTACCAGACAGTAGTTATCCGTACTTTTCTATTTTTTTAAACTTCCCAGCAACACCTCGGCGAGTTTGCTGGCAAAAGCATCGTCGTTAATGTGGTTATCCATCTCTATCAAAGTAACGTTATCATTCAGTTTTGCCTTCAGATTTTCGCTAAAAGCCCCGTCGGCTTCGGCGTCGTAAAACGGTTGCCCCTCTTTGTCTATGGCGGAAACTCCCCGCTTTGGAATCAGAACGGTAGTTGCGCCTTTTGCTTTATTCAATTTCTCCGCCATGATACGTCCTAATTGCGCGTTCTCTTCCTTCGCGGTGCGCATGAGGGTTACGGTTGGATTATGCTGATAAAATTTGCGCCCCTTGAATTGTTCGGGAACGGTCTCGGGCGGTCCGAAGTTGACCATATCCAGGGCGCCGGGCGCGATGACCTGCGGAATTCCCATCTCGCCAGCCGCCTCGAGTCGATTCGGGCCGGCGCTCAAAACTCCGCCGACCAGTTCATCAGCCAATTCGGTCGTGGTAACATCTAGCACGCCGACAAGAAAACCGCCGCGAACTAAATCCTCCATCGCGCGCCCGCCTGCGCCCGTCGCATGAAATACTAAACATTCATATCCCGCTTCTTCAAGTATTTCCCGCGCTGCCGTTACACACGGAGTTGTTACACCAAACATCGTGATGCCAATCAAAGGCTTGTCTTCACCTGGCGGTGGTTCTATTTTAATCATCCCGGCAATGGCGCCGGCGGCGTTTGATAAAATTTGGCGGGATAAACTGTTGATTCCAGCTATATCCACTACGGAATACATCATAGCGATGTCTTTAGTATCCACGTAGGGACGCGTATCGCCCGAGGCCATCGTCGATACCATTACTTTGGGAACTCCAACCGGCAATGCCCGCATCGCTGATGTCCCTATAGTCGTCCCAGCGGAACCGCCGAGCGAAATAATTCCGTGAATCTTCCCTTCGGCGTAGAGTTGTTGGGCAATAACCGCAACTCCTTTCGCCATCGCGGCTACGTTTCTGCCGCGGTCGGCTATTTTTCTCATTTCCCCCAAATCATCGCCGCCGGATTTCGCGACCTCATCGGCTGGTATATCTGGCTCGAAGAAAGGTTCTTCCAAAACGCCGGTGTTTATCACCAAAGTCGATAAACCGCTACTCTCAATTTGGTCTTTGAGAAATCTGAATTCCTCTCCTTTGGTGTCAAGTGTGCCGACAATACCTACGGTTTTTGACATTTTGCATCTCCTTTTTAGTCTTAACTTTACCCCAAAATCGGCAAGAAGGTTCTCGCATTCCGTTCACTTCTCCGGTTTTTCAGTATCGTCTCCTACTTCCTCTTGCTGAAGTTCAATCTCTTCCTGCGCTATCGGCGTCTGCTCTTGCAGTTGTTCAAACTGATTTTGTATCCACACGCGTTGCTCTTCCAGTTGTCCTTCTATTTTCCCGTACATCTGTTCCATCTGCTCTTGCTGAATCCTTATCTGTTCCTGCAATCGTTCCATTTGCTCAGTCACTTGCGATTGCCATTGCTCGATATATTCTCGGAATTCGTCCCACTGTCCATCTCGTTCTTCAACGCGTTCTTGTAGTTCGTCAAGGTGCTTCACCAAACGGTCTGGACGTTGCCGGACCCAATTTTGATGAGTTATTTTCATCTCCTTTTTTCGGAGTTCCATCTCCTGTCTGTATTGTTCTCGAATTTGTCGCATCTCTTTTTTGCGCGCTTCCATTATGCTTTTAGACCTATCTATCTCCCGCTCTAATAGCGCCTTCTGTTTCTGGAGAACATTTTCGTCTAATTCTTCCATATCAGTCTTATATTGCATCTCTATTTCGTCTTGCATTTATAACACCCTCACCTATTTTGATTTATTCAAGCAGAAGTTCCACACTGACACGAATGCCGACGAGATGCTGTCCGGTTAAAATCTGGTGGATAAAATTCATACATGCTACGGTGCCTGCTGGCTCATGAGCGTGCGGAACTGCGGCGAGCAATCTGCTCTTGTTATCCGGCGAAATACTTTTGTCTGTGATGGTGATTGAATACGCCTTCAAACCGATATATTGCTTCAAGCTATCCAACTCGACGAAATCAGGATAGGATCCCCGCCACTTGAGAATCTGCGGCTCAGTTTGATGAGGTTTGGCTAACCAATACTTCATATTAATCTCCTTGTACTAACATCTTTCGCAGCTTCGCAATTGTAGCATACTCTATCGGTTTTCCTGTGATGGAACTTCGCTGACGAACGCGCATCTCACGCGGCTCATATATGCTCAACTCGATGGTATAACCATCCTTATAGACATAGACATGCGGGAAATCGCGCATCTCATTGTTTTTTCTCGTCGTTATCATCTCAAAATCGTATTCTAATCCGTGTTCAGCGAGGACGCGGATGACCTCTTCGTATTCGTCGGCAAACAGATGCAAGTCGATATCACTGGTGGATTTGATGGCGCCATCCAGAACGCTGCCAATCAGGCGCGGGTGAAACGCCTGCAGAAGTTCCATCATCTCTAAAGCGACACGACGCATCTGATGAAGATTTTCGCCGCGGTTAGACTCATACAATTCAGCCAATTGGTCTACCGCATCGCGAATCTCGGTGTTGGAAGGGAATATGTCAATACCGAGTCGTTTCGACGCCATGCGTTTGGCGGTCAAATATTCCTTGACACCGTCAAAATACATCAATTCCGCGGCGAGTTTGATAACCTCTTGTTTTAGTCTTCGATAACGTCCTTTCCTTTTGTTCTTTTTCATAGGTTTCAAAATTCAACCACAGCTATTGAATTATATCGCCCTCTACGGGCTCAACTTTAACCTTGATACCTTCCAGATATTCGACGGCTTTATCTATTTCGTCCTGGTCGCCGCTAATTTCTAAAATAACCCAGCCGGCGTTTTGAGTTATATTTGCCCGCCGAATATTGGTAATAATCTTATATTTGCGTCCTAAATTGTAAATGACCGGTTCAGTTATCAACTCATTCGGAAAGGTCAAACGAGCTTTTAACACTGCCATTTTTATCATCTCCTTATTTATCTGTTCATGCTGAATTTATCTATTGGAATCTCAACAAATTTTCGGTGATTCCAGGTATATGCGCGTACATCTTTTACTTCCCTGTTATTATAGATAGAGATAACGATATACACGCAATTCGGATGTAACGGTTCATCCCAGGGCACGGCTTGATTTTTATCTTCCTCGGAAAAAAACGCTCCGTGGTCTGGATGAGAATGATAAAATGCTTTAATCCGCATGTCATTCTCTTCCGCCTCTTTGAAGATATAAAACATCTCCTGCGGAGCCATAACATACGCTACACGCGCGGTTTGGGAATAGAGGTTCGGTTCTTGAGCGTGAAGTTTGTTCTGAATATTCGTGCAGGGACGGACAATGTCCATCCCGTCCTTCAAGAGAATAATCCCACAACATTCTTCGGGATATGCCCGTTTTGCATGTTCACAGATTTCGTAAAATGCTTTTGCGCTTAACTTTAACATATTCAGTACATCGAAAACCTTTAATATGATTCCAACCCAATACTCATTCCTTCTAGCCTTCCATGCGTAGGAAGAAATGATTGGATGGATGAAACTTCCGCTATATTGAAAAACACCGTTTTTGATATACCGATATTAGGTGTTTTCATCCGTTAGTATTTCACGGACTCGGGTAACGAAATTTGCTATATCGACTTTCTCCTGTCGCTTCATCTGCATATTTCGTACTGCGACTTTGCCTTCTTGCAACTCATCCGGCGCGACGATGACAACTATCGGTATGCCCTTTCGATTGGCATATCCCATCGTATTGCGTATTGAATCGGGTTCAAAGTAGATTTCAGCCTTGATGTCCGCGGCACGCAATTGACTGACATAAGTTAGCGCCTGCATCATTAAATCTTCGTTGAACGGCGCCACTAACGCCTGAACTTTCGTTTGTCCAGGAGGCAACAGCGAAAGCATCCCCATCGCATCGATAAGCCTCTCTAGTCCGAATGAGGTACCGACGGCGGGAATCTCCCTCCCGGTAAATTGCCCAATCAATGTATCCCATCTTCCGCCGCCAACGAGGCTGCCGATATTCGCTTCCTTGACAACGACTTCAAAGATGGGGCCGGTATAGTAATCCAGACCGCGGGCGAGACAGATATCAAAACTATAGTTTGCATCGGGTACGCCGAGGCATTTCAAAGAATCGTTAATCTGACGCAATTCATCGACGCCTTGACGCGGGTTGTCAAATTCTTTTAATCTCTCTTCGATTGCATTTAAAGTCGCTTCTTTCTCTCTTGTAGTATCAAGACCTACCTTCGAGCGCAGCGAAAGGATGGTGAATATTTTATCGATGGCGTTTGGAGGGATGTCCCGTTCCTCTAATTCATCTTTTACCCCTTCAACGCCGATCTTTTCTAATTTGTCGATACAACGACAGACAAGTTTGCTCTTGTCGCTCACTCCGGCGTATTCGGCGATGCCGTCGAGAATTTTTCGGTTATTTATTTTGATTTCAAAATTTTGAAAGCCGAGGCTGACCATCATCTCATTGATAATTGCGATGATTTCGGCGTCTACCAACACTGAGGCGCTTCCGACCGCATCCACATCACACTGGGTGAACTCTCGATATCTTCCCTTCTGTGGTTTCTCTGCCCGCCAAACCGGTTGAATCTGATATCTTTTGAATACTGGCTTGACTATATCGGGATTCATCGCCACCACACGCGAAAGTGGAACGGTCAAGTCGTATTTCAAGGCGAGAGTCCTGCCATCCCTGTATGCTAACCGATACAGCAGCATTTCGACCTCATCGCCGTATTTTCCACTCAGAACATCAAAATATTCTATCGCAGGCGTCGCCAAAGGTTCATAGCCATATTTTTCAAAGACAGTTTTTAGTTTGCTCATCACAAAATCGCGATAAATCATCTGATTCGGCATAAAATCGCGCGTGCCTTTTAGAATTCTCGGTTTGATAATTTTCATACCGATTCCTCCCGGATAATTTCGTAGGCTTAGGCTGCGATTTTTAAATATAACATATTATCCTTCAGATGTCGAGAAAAAATCCTGATTGATAGAAATTCCCCACGCGGGGAAAATATCCGATGAAATAATTTGGGTTGG
>DTYX01000919.1 GCA_012961655.1 Candidatus Poribacteria bacterium | reverse complement strand
TTGTTTAGTAACCAACCAAGATTTATTTAACAGCGCAGTAGGTTATAATATCCCTGCTCAGCAAGCTGGTCATAGTGACGAATTTTCAGCATTAGGAAAACGATGATAAAGAGCAATATACTCCAGAATCCGATAAGTCCGAGGATACGATTTTGGGCTAACGTTGGATGGCTTTCGTTTACGTTTGCTTCTTCTACTGTCACTGTATTCTCTGGATTTTGTATGGCAAGGATATTTTCTGCTCCAGTGGGAATATAGCCGAGAATCGTGAAGACGAAGATGTATACAAGCAGAAAAATGGCAACGGCTGTGAATAATTTCTCCCTCTCACCGCGATGGGATTTTCTATCCAGGAAGGGTACTAAAAACAGAAATACTACCCCTAATCCAATGATAAATAATCCGAAGAGTTCGCCATCGATAAATAGAATTTTTGAAGGTAGGTATTTTAGCGTCTGAAAAAGAAAGACAAAAAACCATTCGGGACGAATTCCCTCCGGCGCTGGCGCCAACGGGTCGGCCTTATTGCCAATCTCTTTGGGTAAAAAAACTGAAAGTGTGACAACAATTCCCAACACTACAATCGCGCTGACAATATCCCTGTAGAAAAAACTCGGGAAAAAGGGCATCCCTTCACGAAGTTTACCCTCGAATCCTTCACTATGTTCGAGGACAGGCTCCGTGAAGGGCTCGAGAGCAAGCTTTTTTTTCTGCTGTTCTATGGAGATTGGAACGCTCATGCCATGGGCTTGAATAAGCCATATATGAACAGCTAAAATGATACCGAGCCCAAGCGGCAAGATACATACATGAAGACCGAAGAAGCGCATCAAAGTATCACCAGATATATTTTCTGTCCCGCGCAATAGATAGAAGATATAATTTCCCACGATGGGAACTTTTTTAGCGAGTCCGGTGCCGACCTTCGTGGCAAAAAAAGACAATTCCGTCCAGGGTAGCAGATAGCCGCTGAAACCGAGAGCGAGGGAGAGAATTAGTAAAAGCATTCCCGATATCCAGGTGATTTCTCGCGGCTGACGATAGGCTTTCATTATCATAGAGCTAAATAGATGAAGGAACAAAATGCCTATCATCAAGCTTGCCGACCAGCTATGTATTGAACGAATAAGCCAGCCATAAGGAACTTCCCTCATGATTCGGACGATACTTTCGTGTGCCTCCTCCGGCGTCGGTTTGTAGTAAAATAGAAGCAGAAATCCCGTCACTACTTGAATAACGAATAGGGTCAGAATAATCCCACCTAAGTAATACCAAAGACTGTGTTTATGCACCGGCACACTCTTCTTTCGAGCGAAATCAATGACAGAAGCTATGCCCAATCTATGAATCAGCCCGGATTTGATTTTAGCAGACCATGGTTTACGTTCTTGCATTTTAAGTTCCATGATTGTGCTTACTCCTCATCCAATCAAAATTGGAACCTCGTCATGCCACGAGGTCCATCAAAGATTGGCGCACAATTAAAACGTTCATCGCGCTTGCATGTTGCAGAATATTCCCCACCCAATTAGAAGCCACTCATAAGTAAGCGCTACTTACCTCCTTGGAAAGAATGTATCAACCAGCTTTTCCACATCTTCAGGGTCACAACCGAATTGTTCTTTTATCCGTTCATGAATATTCTGTTCAGTTTGAGTTAATTCTTTCAGAGGGAACGTAATAGTTTCTCGGCTGCGCAAGGCGGATTCGCTCATTGCGAGGTTCATCTCCTGGTCCTGTCTGCCAGCGAGCGCGCCGTATTCGGGCTCAGTGTCGTTGATTACAGCTTTGGCGATGCTTAGCAGTTCGTCCGCGACCGCGATTTGACCTTCGCTCAGTGGATAAATTTTCAGCGAATTTTCCCATACAACCTTTTGGTCGGGCAGTTCCACTTCAATTTTGTCCAATACGTTTACGCCATCCACTTCAATTGTCGTTCGTTTGGGATTACACGGTTTGCCTTGCGCGCCGCTTTCCAAATCCTCGGGAGGAACGACGTAGATTGTCTCGCCGACGATGGTGCCTTTGCTGCCGTCGATTTGCGAAATTCCATTCTGCCCTCGTCCCAATGAACGGGCGTGGATGACGTTGGAATACGTCATCAACGCAGTGGCGCTGTTGTCGAACTCTAAAAACCCAAGTGACCAATTTTCACTGGTGTGGTGTCGTTTCATCCGGTCGATTATAGGAATAATCTCAGAACTTTGCGTAATGCCCAAAATGGAAATTGGCTCTCCACCAGCGCGGAGTCTGAGCATGCTCATGCCGTGATAGCCGCCTTCGTAGAAAATACGATAGATACGTGCGACTTTTCCGATTACCCCAGCTTCAATAACTTTTGACATGAACCTTTCCCTCGGCGCGCGATAGTAGTTCTCGGCGATTTCCAGTTTGACACTGTTTCTCTCCGCCGCTTCAATCATCATGTCCGATAACGGTAGCGTGACCGCAATTGGAGTTTCGCAGACGATATTGACACCTGCATCGGCGACGAAGCAGGCAATCGCATGATGCGCGCTGCCTGGCACGGTAATGTCCGCGACATCCAATTGTTCGTGTTTGACTAAATCTCTGATGTTGGTGTAAGCGTTGACGCCATATTTTCCCGCCATGCTCTTCGCTGTCGGCTCATCCATGTCACAGATGGCGACCAGATTGTATACATCGTTCAACTTGGCGATGACGGGCAGATGCGCGCCCGCGCCGCGCCTACCAGCGCCAATTAAGGCAATATTTAATTTGGACATATTGTTTCTCCTTGTACCTTTAAGTAAGTTCGAATTAAGTTTGTTCACTTTTGTCGAAAGAGATTTCCATGGAGCTGGGGACTGGATTCTGGGCGAGA
>DTYX01000918.1 GCA_012961655.1 Candidatus Poribacteria bacterium | reverse complement strand
TAGACTATAATCCATATGCCCTCTTAGCAGGAAGTCAACTAAAAATTGGATCATGCATTCTAGAAATTAGTCAAAACCGTACAAAAAAGAATAAAAGCAAGAATCCACCTTCTCCTCCTACTCCTTTCAACTTGCCTACCTTTTACAAAGGTACTTATGAAATAAAATTGCTAGATATTCAAAATCAATTCGTCCGCCTAAAAGTATACTCACAAGGAGAATGGGTTTTTATAAATTATCCAATTTCGATAGGGAAAAAACAACTAAAGATTTTACAGTCACAAGAATGGAAGATTCTCTCGCCTACTCTTGTGCCAAAGAGACGAGGTAGTAAAACCGAATGGTATCTTCATATTCCACTTGAAAAAAGAGTATCTGTAAAACCTTTAGAGAAGCAGAAAAAAGAGAATAAAAATCTAACCACCTTGTCAGTTGATATGGGGTTAAATCAATGTTAGAAAAAATGGAAAGATAGTTTTTGTAAAATTCTTTCGCTCAGAATCGATAGAAGCACATAGATTGCGTCATCTTCAAAAGATTTTTCAAAAACAAAAGAGGAGTGGGAAACCGGTCAAAGGTGAAAGGTCGAATAAACAATTATGGAAACATATAGGCGAGATGAATGATTCTTACGCTCATAAAATCAGCAACGAAATTATAGAAATAGCGGTTAAATACGGTGTTGATGTAATAGTTATTGAACATTTGCGTAAATTCAGGAATAGAAAGGGAGAGAAGCGCTCAAAAAAATTCAACAGGAAATTTACTTACTGGCTCAAAGGTAAATTAGAGTTTAATTTGCGGTATAAAGGTTTAGAACATTCAATCCTTGTGAAAAGCGTTAATCCTGCATTTACATCACAAATCTGTTCGCTACGCTCAGCAGTTTACTTCGTAAACCGCCAATAAGTGTGGTGGTTTTGGCGAGAGGTTCTCGAAAAAATCACTGTTTCGATGTTTTTATTGTGGATATGTGGCGAATGCAGATTTCAACGCTTCAGTGAATCTACATAAAGTATTTTGGGGCACGTTCCCACTTCCTAAAAGGAATAAAAATCTTAACAAGCCTGCCCGTAAGGGAAAGGTGGCGCGCAGTGGCGTTTGTTGAATGCTCTTATGGAAGAAACTGATTTCTTCCCGTATAACGGGAGCGCGTCAAAGGGCACGTGTGGTTTGCCTGTAGCTGGCTCCGAGGGTAACCCGGTGTAGAGTAGGAGCGAAACCCTTACAACTGTGACTTAGGCACCGGAAAAGTGATTTAAGATTGTTGTGAGGGGCGGTTAGATTCCATTTTTTAACGGGTCCAAGAAACGAAGGTTGTCTAAAATTGTCTAAGATTTTTGGCAACTGTAGATACCACAAAGTTCCCTATCTCCGAATCAACTACATAGTCACCAGTCAGGATTCATCAACTTTGGAGGATATTCTCCAATTAGTCTCTCATTATGAAGTTGATTTTTGCATCCAAGATATTCTTTGGTCCGAACACTTAGAACCAACAGTGCTAAAAAATTTATACGTTGATTCAGTCAAGTTCGTTGTTGGGTCTCCACACTTGCATTGGCAGCTCCGGGGTGGATACTCCCCAATGCTCGTTTGTAAATACGGTTGCAACCAAATTTATGTAAGATCTGCTTCTCTGAGTAGGCTGCAATTGTATCCAATGTGTGACGATTGCGAAGTGCGCTCTAAATGCACAGAACGTGTCTGTAGTTTGCGAATATATCCTAGCGGTAGGATGGCCATTTGCCTGCATGGGCCACCGGGAACCGCATGTGTTGATAGTGTTGAGGATCCCGACAAGGGAATTCACCGCATTCTAAATTCCCTAGGAATTGAATCTTGAGGCAACTCGGAAAATGTTCATTTTGAAATAGCAAATCAGGAAAGAATCTGTTCTCGAATCTTTAGTCTGAGAACAATTTTGTGATAATAACATCAAAGCAATTGGAAAGGAGTCCAAAAATCATGAAAAAAATAATCAACTTGTTCCTGATAACAATATTACTTCTTTTAACGTGTTCTGCGTCTACATTTGCCCAAATACTTGTTCCTGAAGGGAATGTAGCCTTTGTAATTGCTAGCGCAGACGACAAAACACCAACCCTTACAAATAGGGAGAAAGTTGTCAGCGACAAGCTAAAAGCGTTGGGTTATAGCGATATTACTTATGTTGGTTCCGATAAAGTTGCTAAATCAGACCTCTCCAAAGCGAGATTTATCATTGCAACGGAGAAACAAACGATGGATGCCGCTACCGTTAATTCATTAATTGAAAGTGGAAAAGGAATAGCATTGCTGTATAATGCTGGCAACGTGGTAGGTGGCAGTTGGGAGTCTAGGGCAATAGGGGGACGATACGG
>DTYX01000917.1 GCA_012961655.1 Candidatus Poribacteria bacterium | reverse complement strand
TTTGGTGAATGGATTTGCCTTTGACCGGTTTCTCTCACTCAGATTTCTACGCCTTTGGGTCCAAAAGAATAGACGAAGAAGGGCAAACAAAACTGACAAACTTTCTTTAATGGCAATCCCAAGGGAACTGAGCTCTGCGATTAACCTGAAACCTTGAGCAACCCACCAGCAACCAGCTCGTTCAGTATATCTCGTGCCGCAACAGGTTCTTCCCACTCTTCCCGGCGGTAACGGATTTTCTTCTTCGGCCACCATGCAGGTCTTTGCTCTTTCAAGAACGCCTCAAAGATTTCGACGGCTTCTGCTTCGGAAATGCTCGTCAGACCCTTATCTACCATTTCCTTAGCAAGGATTTTGAGAAGTTCGCGTGGTGCATCTTCTTTGCGAAAGATTTCAAACGCTTTTCCTTCAAATTGCTTTGAAATCCATTCATCCATTGCCATCTTGTAAATGAGACTTCGATTAAGGGGGCGTTTCTGTTCTTTTTCCATCTCCTCAATCTTAACGGGATTTAATGTGGAGAAAAGATATAGCAGCATCGGATTCTTTAGAATGTCTTTCTGACGTTCTCCAAGGGCATTTATCAACTGTTCGGCATTCTGAGGAACGGTACGATGTAAGTAATTCTCACCAGCTTCCAGAGACAAATCCAAAATCTCATATCTCACGAAATATTCCTTCGTTTCATCCCGTTCAATCTGCCCAATTAAGCTCCCAAACCCTCGAATCTCCTCTTGTTTTCGACAAGACAGAATAATCCAGTGGTTGGGATTTTTCTCATCCAGGGTCTTGAGGAATTGATGGAGGCAGTTCGCCAGGTCCCTCGCCCGCTCTCGAATGCTTTGAGTAATTTCGTTCAGTCCGTCCAGCATAATCAGTATGTTCTCAGTTGCTTCTAATTCCGAGTGAGGCTCTGGAAGTAACTGATACAATGCCTTGTAATTCGCATCTACTAACCCCCCAACGTTGACAAATAATGGAACAATAAGCTGTTTCCAAGAATCATTTACCCGATTTTCTGGAGTTTTAAGCTTACATTTTCCTTCAAGACAATCAAAGAATAGTTTCAATAACAACGTCGTTTTACCCGCGCCACCGTCGGCAAGAAGCAAAATATGCCGGTCTTTTCCTTCTGCAATAACCTCAGAAAGGAGCCCCGGACTCTCCATGCGGTTGCCATCTTCATCAAGCCGCTGTACCTGAAGTTCGATGTAGTGTGCTTTGTCCGGCTGGCCGGGATAGAAGAATTCTTTAGGTGTAAAATCGTCACTCCCATAGCAAGCCAAAATCCCGCGCTTGGCGATTCCGTTGGTCGGATTTATCACCTCGTCAATATGTTTGTCGAGAAAAGTAGACCGACCTTCATAAAGAGGAATTACACTACACTGCTGGGAATCCGCTATCCGATTTTTGTACTTATTCCAGGAACTTTCTGTGCAGACAAAGATGATTCGAGAATCAGAATAGAACTTTTCGTATTCGGACATAGCAGCTCCCGGCGCGAAGAAGGGCATATCCTCAGTTATATAGAGCCCGCTAATGATTAAAGCAAAACGCCCGGTTCGGAGCGCCCGGTGAATCAGCGCTTCATCAAAAGGTTCAGAATTGAAGACTTCAAGGTGCTTTGAGACAGCAGAGGATACTGAATCAAAAAGTCGGTAGTCAATGCTAAAACGCCCCGCATCTAAGGTTACAGGGATTAACGTATCATGGGGGGTCTCTTCTGGGGAGGCTTTCGAACTAAGTCTCTCTTGGGCAAACCGTGTTGCCAGCGCTTTAGCAGTGGAACGTTTGTCCTTATCAAACTCGCCTAAAATCGCAAATCGTTTTGTATCCGCCCTATTGATTTGATTCCAAACTTCGTCACTAATCGTCACTGCAGGTGCTTCTACCCGACTGATTGTTTCCAAATACTGTTTGAAGGGCTCGAATAGAATGCCTTCTTTGATGAGGGATTCTAAATCATTAAACGCTCGAATTTCAAGACTGCCACCATATCTTTCATTTGCCGCGATAGCTTCAGCTTCATTTTCTTTTGGGACAAAGAGGTATTTAATCGGGACTGGCTTAATGCCCTGTCGATTCAAGTCGATTATCGCTTGGGTTTTCCATTCGATATCCCCAACAGATTTGATTAGTCCATGCTCATTTGCAATTTCTCCTGTGACAGCCACATCTCCGACCTGTTGGACACCGATGACTTGTTCAGTGCATCGCGCTATAATTCCCAAAGCTGTAGCTAAACCAATGGATGCGCCACCGTAGCGAATTTCACGCTCTGCTCCCGACTCGATATGCAATCTGATATTATAGTACGAAGGTTCTTCAATTCCAGGATACCATTTGTGCATCAGTGCTATAGCTGCTTTCTGTCCCATTTTAGCAGACCTATCTAAATCTTCGCCATGTTCCGTATCTAATTCAAATCCATAGTCGAGCTTGCCTTCACCTTTTGGAAAGATTGTCACGTAAACGTCTCGGACAGAACCTTCTTCTTTACCTTTGAATAAACCATTAATCCGATATCTAGATGGACAAAGTAGAACTTCTTCAAGAATTCTCCGCAGATATTTCGAAATTAAATCTACTGTCTCTACATCAAGCCTCAGTGATTCCTGCAAAGTTTTTTTAATCTCGTCGACCGGAACTTTATTAAGCAGTTCTTGAGAATCAGCGCGTGATGACGCTAACATGGTTTCTATCTCCTTTATTTCTCGCACCGCCATTAGGTTTCTAAAGGTGTTATCTTCTCGAAGGAGGCTTCCGATTTCGTCAATCTTTTCTTTGATAATTGGAACGAAGGCTTTTGTTCCCTCTTCATCAATTTTAGGGAGATTTCTCTCAATCGCGGCTTCCACCCATTCCCTAAATTGATGATACATTTTTTCACTGGCTATTCGTTGACGTTCCTCAAATATTATCTGATGCTCATCAGCAATTCTCTCGATTTCACAGAAATAATTTTGAAGCTCTTCGCCCGTTAGACCTTCTTTTTCATAAGACTCGGGAGATTGTTCATAGTCGTCTTTCACAGCTTCAATATATTCTTGAAGCGTTAAATGAGCGTTTTCCTTTTCGGCAAAGAATACATCAACAAATTCTCTTGGAGTAACCGATTTGAAATTTTTCGGGCTTGGAATACAATTGTTTAACACCAATGATATAGCGACTACGTGGGGTTCATCATCTTTATGCTGACGCAAAAACTCCCGAATTTTATCGAGCACAATTTTCCCCTCCCTTTATTTTATGGTTCCAGAGTTATTTCAACTTGATCTATTGGCAACTCGATGGGAAACTCCGCTTGACGCTCGGCAATAATCGAGTGAATTTGAGGTAGAACATCTTCTGGCACGTCATATCTAATCACGGCAATGCCGCGTCTTATTGTTCCAGTAAATTCAATCTCATTCAAACGAATATAGATCGTTCGCTCATCAAAGTTTTCATCCTCTGGAGCTTTGAGAATTATGGATACCCTCCCATTTTCGTTTATCGTGAGCTTTTTTGTTACGTTGAAATGGACTGTTCCACTTTCCCCCGATTCTTCTAAAACGGTTACAGGAATATTTTCGGGTGTTGTAGCGAGAGCAACCTCAGGGATTGGCGGTGGAATCAACGCTCTTCGGATTAAATCGATTAGAGAATCAAGAATAGATTCTTCCTCTTCGGCCTCCTGTTCCCACAATTCGAGGAGATAGTTTGCCGGACCGCGTAGATAGCGGGTTGCTTCAATCTCATTCTCCTGAAATATCAGCCTTGGATCATTAATGTCAATAATGCTCGGACCCGTTTTAATCCCTTCGGTGCTAACCTCAAATCCCCAGACTTTTTGGTTGAGCCTATCTAACTGCTCGATAACTTCCTCTGAAAGCTTACTGAGACGATGAGCAAGATTCATCTTTAACATCGGTTGGCTGTTCCATAATTCAATCATGATTCTTTTTCCAAGAGGATTTTCCTTGCTTTCTAAGATTAAATCCCGATTCGACGCATTTTGAGTCTCTGTCGATATAGGAGCGACTCGGACATCCGGATATCTCCTATCATAAGCATCTTTATCATCCAACAGAATAACCACATCCCTTGGGGATTCTACCTTTTCCAAGACTTTCCCACCAGGTAGACATGGTTCCGATTTCGTCGCCCAAATCTCACCTAATTCTGCTTTTTTACTTCGATTACCATTCATGATTGATTCACCTCATAAGATCTTACCGCCTATATTTACGAAGGCGGGCTACTTGTTTGCATGTTTCGCGGAGTTCCCCTTGAAAAACTCCAGTAAGCCGGCCTAGATAACGGCGCAGCTCCTTTTTGCTAATTTCCTGCGCGAATCTTACAGTAAAATAGGTCATCTTTTCAAGCTTTCCCTCCAGTAATTCATCCGGTTTAACAATCACTGCCTCACGATGAGATTTCTTACGCCCTGTCCCAGGAACCATCCACATGCTCAAGCTAGCGCAATTCTCGCTACAATCGTGAATACTAACACCCGGACGAATTTTCAAACCGTCCAGCCATAAAGGAGCCATCCAAACTCTTCCATAATCATAATCTTCCCAAGATTTCATCGAGCTTCCTCCCTCAACTATGGTAACCTTATGCCATATCGTTTCAATAGAATTGAAAATACCCTCTTCCGTAATTCGCTTTTGCCATTATTTGGAAGTTCTCCAAGATGATTCCAGAGTTCCTTCGTCGAAATTGGCTGAGTATATCTCGCCAGAAAATACGTATCTTGATTAAGATGCGTACATTTATTCGCACTTACCTTAACGATGCTTTTCCCTTTTTTTCGTTGCGAAGTACCCGGGGTAATATACGTCTTTTTTCCCGTTGGTAGTACGGTTACAACCGGTCTATCATAATCTTTGTTTGCTTTTGATTTTCC
>DTYX01000916.1 GCA_012961655.1 Candidatus Poribacteria bacterium | reverse complement strand
TATTGCGTTTTACAACACAGACAACATGTTTGACGTTTTTGACGATCCAGACACCTTAGATGATGATTTTACACCTACTGGGGATAAAAAATGGACATTAAGACGATATAAAAACAAGATAGAAAAAATTGGGGAGGTGATTTCTACTATTGGATTAAAGCATGCCAAATTACCACCTATATTTGTTGGTTTAGCTGAATTAGAAAACCAAACCGTATTACTAGATTTAGTAGAGTCAAAAAAATTAGCTCCTTTTAATTATGATTATGTGCATTATGATTCACCTGACGAGCGTGGCATTGACGTAGGTTTTATCTATCAGAAAGCATATTTTGAGTTATTAGATTCAAAAATATATCCATTGATGCTTTTTGATGAAAGAGGCAAACGAGATTACACAAGAGATATGTTATTGGTAAAAGGAAAACTCCATGGAGTCTTAGTTTATATAATTATCAATCATTGGCCTTCTAGACGTGCTGGAACAGAACTTACGGAGTCTAAACGAATAGCCGCCGCTAATCGTGTGCATGAGATCATCAATGAAGTACAAAAAGAAACACGAGATGCAAACATCATAATCATGGGTGATTTTAATGATGGGCCAAATGATACAAGTATAAATAATCATTTGGTAACTGATGATTTTTATAATCCAATGCAAGCGATGAAGGATAAAGGCGAAGGTTCTTTAGTGTATAAAAAAAAATGGATATTATTTGATCAAATAATTATGTCAAAGACTTTTTTTAATGATTCGGTTATAAAATTAAAGTATAAATATGCAGATATATTTAATCCTAAGTATATTAGAACATGGAAGGGGAAAAACAAAGATAATCCACACCGCACTTATATAGGAAGATGGCATCAAGGAGGTGTTAGTGACCACTTCCCTGTGTTTGTTTATTTTGAAAAGCTGTAGGGGTGCTAGTTATTCACCCACTTCTTCAGAAGAATCTTCTTTTACGATGGCGTTGAGCGGTTTCACTATTTAGGAATCGCAGATGGTGTGTCGGATAACGCTGTCAAAACGGTCTTGTCTCAAAATCGAGATGAATTGATAGCCGATGTCATGAAATTAGCAAAGCCTTTGCCCGTTGTAAGCGCAGGTTTATGTGCCGACTCGAATCTATCCCCGACTAGTTTGCCAGTCGCCTGCGTTCCGATGATTGCTGATGGTCAAGTCAAAGGCGTCATGACGGTAGAAAAACTGATAAATCAGAAACCGAATATTGACATGGAAGCTACTGAGTTACTAAAGCTCTTATTGAAGGAAGCCACGTTAGCTTTGACCAATGGTTATGCCTATCGGCGGATGGAGAACGCCGCTATGACAGATGGATTAACGGGCCTATACAATCACCGCTGTTTTCATGAAAGACTCGATAGAGAAGTGGAGCGAAGCATACACAACGCAAGTCCGTTATCGTTGCTTATGGCGGATGTGAATGGCTTCAAACGCATCAACGATGCTTATGGTCATCGACATGGCGATGAAACGCTCAAAAAATTGGCAAATATCTTACGAAGCAATGTCCGTAGCATGGATATGCCAGCCCGATACGGCGGGGATGAATTTGTAATCATCTTGCCCGAAACCGACGCCAAAAGAGCCGCTATCGTCGCCGAACGAATTAAAAAATCCGTCGCCTCACATCGATTTCATAAGGATGATGAATCAGTACAACTGACAATCAGCATCGGCATTGCTTCTCTCCCGCCGATTATGAATAAGGAGGAATTAATAGACGTTGCGGATAGAGACCTTTATCGTGATAAGCGGAAAGTGAGACGTAAAGAGTAAAACGTGAATAGTGTGTTGCCATCATTAAAATGGAGGGAAAAATGGAACATCTGATACAAATAGAAGGTGAACCAAAATCTAACGAAATAAGAAAAATCGCTGCAAAGTACATTGGCAAAGGACATAAAACGTATACGCCAACTCAGTTAGTCACAGAAAAAGCCGAGGGCGTGTATTTGTGGAATGTCGAGGGAAGAAGATTGATAGATTTTGCCGCTGGGGTTTTAGTTGCCAACCTCGGACACAATCATCCCGAATTTGAAGCCGCCTATCAGAAATATTCCGCCGGTATGCCTCGATCTTCTTATAATACTCTCACGGAACAGGAGGTTTATGCCGCCAAGCGGCTGATTGAAAAATTGGACTGTCCACGACTTGAGAAATTGTTATGGGCGGATTCCGGTTCTGCGGCAATCATCAAGGCTATGTGGGCGGCGCAGCATTATCAGCCCGATAAACATATCATCGTGGCGACGAGGTATGGCTTTCACGGCAAGAAAGGTCTGGCGGGAGATACGACGGGCGAGGAAAGCGATAACCCAAATGTAAGGTTTATCTCATTTCCGATTTGTGATTACTGCACTTTGGTACCCGAAGATAAAAAACGGCAGGAGGAAGTTTGTAGACCCATTTACGAAACGGAGTTGAAAAAGCTTCAACAAGCATACTCCGATGACATAGTGTTGCTCATCACTGAACCGTATCTCGGCGCGCACGGTTCCTTTCACCCGCCAAAGTGGTATCATCAACTACTGAATCGCTGGTGCGATGAGAACAACGTCACATTTATTTTGGACGAGATACAATCCTGTTACGGACGGACGGGCGAGATGTACGCTTTCCAGAAATACGGCATCGAACCGGATATCGTCGTTCTGGGAAAAGGCATCGGCAATGGAGAGCCCGTCGCCGTCGCTGTGGGTCGGTCTGAAATCATCGACACACTTGACTACGGCGAAGCATCTGACACCTACAGCGGAAACCCGCGCGCGTGCGCGGCGATTTTAGCGGTGTTGGATGTCTACGAAAAAGTACTCGTCGTAGAAAATTGCCGCAAAATTAGTCCTATCATCGAAACAGGACTCAAGCGCTTGGAAAACGATTTCGAGTTTGTCGCCTCTGTTCGAGGCGAGGGTTTAGTCTGGGGACTTGAGGTGAAAGCCTACAAAGGCAAATCAGCCGCCGAAATCGCCAACGAATGCGTGTACCGATGCTACAAAGAAGGATTGCACCTGATGGGACCGTTGGCTGAAAAAGTGTTGCGAATCTCCCCACCGTTAATCATCTCTGAGGAAGTGACGAGGAAGGGATTGCAGTTGATGTACAGTGCTTTCCAGCAGATGATTTAGTAAATTATATTCCGGTAGTCATTCTTTTTTAACTG
>DTYX01000915.1 GCA_012961655.1 Candidatus Poribacteria bacterium | reverse complement strand
TTGGAAAATCGACCTACGATAATCTTGTCAAAACAACCCCGACTTATCGGGGACTGTTGCTGATGATCTAACAGATTGCGCTACAGATACGATGATTTATTTTCGGGTTACTTCAGGCAACTTAGGTTAAAATATGTGAAAATTCAATTGTTGAAACATACATGGTGGATAATGGACTTAAAAGAAAAAATACGAGAAGCTGGCATTGTCGGCGCAGGTGGAGCGGGGTTTCCCGCCCACGTCAAAATTGACGCCGAAGTAGAATACGTCATTGCCAATGGCGCGGAATGTGAGCCTTTAATTCACAAGGATGGCGAATTGATGGAACGCTTCGCTGAAGAGGTAGTCGAGGGATTGAAGTTGGTTATGGCAGCTACTGGAGCTCCAAATGGCATTATCGGCATAAAAGAAAAAAAAGCGTCCGCTGTCGAAGCGCTAAGGCAGGCTACATCGACAACGGAAATCAAAATTCACTTGCTCGATGATTATTATCCCGCGGGCGATGAAGTTATGTTAGTATACGAGGCGACCGGCAGACTCATCCCACCAGGGGGTATCCCGTTGAATATTGGCATCGTGGTGAATAACGTCGAAAGTCTATACAATATCGCCAACGCAACGCAAAACATACCAGTAATCTCAAAATTTCTCACTGTGACAGGCGTGGTAAAACAGCCTATGAGTTTCGTAGCGCCAATTGGGATCAGTTTAAAGGAGGCAATAGAGATTGCCGGTGGTGCGACAATTAACGATTACGCCGTATTGACGGATGGAGCGATGATGGGCCGCTTAGAGCAAAATATAGAAGCACCCATCACTAAGACTATGAGCGGAATAATCGTTCTGCCGGCAGAACACCATTTAGTTGAACGCAAAGGCCGCCCCGCAGAGATAATGAATCGCATAGGCAAATCCGCTTGCGACCAGTGCAGATTGTGCACTGACCGGTGTCATCGCTATCTGCTTGGTTACGATGTACAGCCTCACAACGTCATGCGCAGTTTGGGATATTCGGATTTGGACGCGGATTATTGGCGCAGATGGGCATATCTCTGTTGCGAATGCGGATTATGTAGTCTCTACTCGTGTCCTGAAGAATTGTATCCGAAAGAAGCATGTGAAGTATCCAGACGAATCTTTCGCGAGAAAGATATTCAATGGAAAGGAGATGACACACAACCCAAGCCTCACATCATGCAGGAATATCGACGCACGCCGCTCAAACTACTGGTAAGGCATCTGGGGCTTACGGAATATGACAGGCCCGCGCCTTTCGTCGAAATAGATTATTCACCTCGACAGGTGCGATTGCCGCTTTCACAGCACATCGGCGCGCCTGCGGAACCAGTCGTTAGAGTGGGGGAGAAAGTTCGCAAAGGACAAGTCGTCGCAGAAATTCCACGAGGCCAACTAGGCGCGCGGATTCATGCAAGTATAGATGGCACTATCAAAAATATTGGTTCGGAGATTTTAATAGACTGAACTGTGGAAAAATGTTAGGTAGTTTTGAAAAATAAACTTGCGTTTTTGTAGTAACGAATTCATTCGTCCAAGATATTACAGGCGAGATTAATCGTAGTGGCGAAGGGATTAAAACGGCTATCTCTGAGCAAACCAAAAAGAACATTGCCTCCAACGATGCGCTTGCTATGGAGTTTGGTGTAGGCTTTGACAAAGTGAACTCTACATTGGATTGGGGGTTGGGGCGATTAGCGAGATTTCCGAATTGCGGTCGGAGTTCAGTTATGGAATGGGTTTGGTGCTGGAACAGTTGCGGCTTCAGCAGAGAAATTTGGATGGGATTCTCGACCAATTAGACGCTATCCGTAAAGTGCTGATAACCCCGCGGCTCACAAAGGCGCGAGAACTTTCAAGAGATGGCATGGAAAATTTGCAGAAGGGATTGTTACCTGAAGCACTTGAAGATCTTTTAAAATCCGCCAAGGAAAACAGGACGGACTTCCTTGTGCAACTTCAAATCGGGAAACTATATCTTTACGGGCAAAATCTGACCGATGATATAATCGACCTACCGAGCGCCGAGAATCATCTGCGTCTGGCGGCGCGCTATGCCAACAGCGAAATTCAATCTCTACCCGATGCGGCAAAATTCTGTGGAGAAGCGTTCTTGCATGCGTCTATCTCATGCTACGCTCAAGCAAACGAAAAATGGATAGCAGGAGATGCTGACGCCGCAAGACATTTCACCGAACAGGCGTTGGAACTTTCTCAGAACGCGACGAGGGTTTATCCACAACTTGCAGAAGCTTTCTATCATCACGCAAAATTTGCCGCTTTGCTCAGTGACGGTGAAACAGCCCAAGACAGCCTCAAAACGGCGATTTTAGCTGACCGAAACTACTGCCTCAAAGCTGATGCCGACCGGGATTTCGATGGCGTTAGGGAATATGTCCGCAATCTCTTTTTGCGCCAGCAGGCAAAACAGAAAGCCACACCAGTTTTTGAATCTATGAAAAAGGTTATCGAAGACTGGAATTTCCAATGTCCAGAAGCTAAACAAGCTGAACTTGAGATTCGCAAGCTGTTTCAACAAGCAGAATCTCTCTATCGCAGGGATACATATTTTGATTGCTTGGACGCACTACCTTTGTTGGAGAAAGCTCAGCAAATCTTTGACCCAATCCCACAAAAAGAAGCTCAGTATCAACGACGAAAACTGGAAACCGAGAGACGCAGAAAAGAAGAAACTGAACGTCGAAAAAAGGAGGAGGAAGAACGTCAGAAGGAAGAGCGTCGAAAACGAGAAGCAGAGGAAGCCGAACGCGAACGAAAAGAACAGGAATTGCGCGAGTATCGATTGAAAAACAAGCTGTGTTTGGCATGTGGCGCGAAGCTGAGTTTTTGGAATAGGTTTTGTAATAGGTTCAGAATCGATATGCACTATTATTTTAGGCGGCATAGGAAGTAGCCCAAGGCATGTCCTGAGCGCAACTGAAGGATCTTATCTTGGTTTTTGCCAAATTAGAGATTTGGTCTACGGGAAGGATAAGCTGATCGAGGCGTAGTATTCCCGAATTCTTGCGAATTCGGCTACCAGCATAAAGTTTCTAAATCCAGATGAATCCCAAGTAGAAGGGAGGAGCAAAGATAAAATGAAAGAGATTCAAGTACCAACTGAGTGGGGCGTCAAAGCGTTTGACGTGCTATTGCAGCACGGGATTGTGCGTTCCGTTTTACCTGTTGAACCACCAACGTATATTGTCTTTGATGAGCAGATAGAAATGCTCAAAGCAGCAGACATTCCATTTACGGTCATTGAACCCGAAGGAGGAAAACATGCTCGCCAACGCAAGAGAATATAAAATTTATCTTCCGCTGACTTATCCTGACGGAAAGCCGATAGAAGCAGAAAAGAGGTATGCGGTAAGAACCCGATTGGTAGAGCGTTTCGGTGGCGTAACTACTGTAAGACAGACCAACTCTCTTGAAGGTTTTTGGCTATTTGAAGAAGAAGTTATACCTGACCAAATCATCATCTATACTTCCATGGATTTGCGTCATCCGGGAATGGAAAATGAAACCTTTATGCTTGAATATAAAGATGAACTCAAGCGTGAGTTTCGACAGCGAGAAGTGTTTATTACCGTTTCGGATTTGCAAATCATCTAAAGAACTCTGCCTATCCGAAAAATCGGAAACAAACATTTGAGCCAATTACGGCATGAGAGAATGCGTAATGTGGCGGATGGGAAGAGACAGCAGCTCTCATCGGAATTGTCTCAACAAAAGCAGTCTGAGAGTCTGCCCTCGTTCACCGGTTTTGAGGACGGAGTTCACAGAATGGTTCAGACGTTCAAGCAGTTTGGTTCAAATACTGATGCTCTTTCGCTTCAAAAACAGTTGCGGGCGCAGGTTCAAGCTCTTTTGCCTTCGGCATAAGAAGTAAAACAGGAGGTTATAAAGATGCAACGTATTGAATTTGGGAAATACATCGTAGCAGACCCGAACATTTGTCATGGGGCATTGACTTTCAAAGGCACGAGGATTTTCGTCTTGCGGGAAAAGCGCTGGTGGAAGAAGCGCAATTGATGAAAATATCATCAAAAGCCAACGTGAACAATTGCAAATTTGGCGAATTCGATTTGCCCGAATAGGATTCGAAGTCGGCTGGCGGGATATTGTATTGTTCATTTAAGATAAGATTCCCAGGATACTCTAGGAACCGCCGGCTATAAGAAAATTAAGAGTGTTTTGGAGTGCAACCGCGTGTTGTTGCACACACAATCGGGAGATTATGATTTATGAAAAAAAACGCAATTGGACTAATTGAATTAACCAGTATCGCCTCGGGTTTTGAAGTTACCGATGCCATGTTAAAAGCCGCTAATGTCGAACTTTTGGTCGCTCGTACCGTCTGCCCGGGAAAATATCTAGTAATCATAGGCGGAGATGTCGCCGACGTCGCAACTAGCGTTCGCTCCGGCGCACAAGTTGGACAGGCGTTTGTGGTAAACGAATGTGTCATTCCCAATATTCATGAGGAAGTATTTCCGGCGCTGTCAGGAAATGTGACAGCGCCAGAGGAATTGGACGCTTTAGGTGTATTGGAATCATTCTCCATCGCAACTCTCATCGAAGCAGCCGACATCACGGTAAAAACTGCTGAAGTTCATCTTCTCCAAATCGGTCTTGGGATGGCAATCGCCGGCAAGGCATATCTCACCCTCACCGGCGATGTTTCATCGGTACAAGCAGCTATCGATGCAGGTGCGGCAATCATCGCCGAACAAGGTATGTTAGTTTACAAAGCCGTCATTCCTGCGCCCCTCTGGACGTGCTATTTGGAGACTGAAGGTATGGACAATATCCGCTGGTAAGAAATCTTTGAAGGACGTCCGGAAAATCATCCATTAAGAATTGGATTGTAATCCATCGAAAGTTCATTTTGTGGATTTTTCGATTTCATTAGCCAGTTCAGTTAAGGAATCTTTCACATCGCCTACTGACTGTCTGAACTCTTTAAGACGCTTTTCTAGGGCTTGCAGGTCGGACTTTGAATTTGAAAAATCGCCTTTAATCTCTCGATTAAAGAGGTCGATTTTTCGCTGTAATTTGCTTAATAGAACATTGATCTCTTTATAATAATCTTGTTGAGGAGGGATTTCTGTAGAACTTGGTTGACCATCTTTTTCCCGCGGATATTCCTTCTCTCGAGATTTATCAAGTTCTCGTTTTGATACTTCATTAAGTTGGTCAATACTTTTCTGGATAGCCCTGAACTTCTGTTGGAATTTGTCAATCTTATTTTCCAATTCATCATACCTATCTTCACGTTTCGCTTTTGACTTCCCATTAGTTTTCCTTGGCATTGAAGCATCGAGATATTTGGCGGCGCAATAGATGAGGTTTTCCATCAATCGCCCGTTGCTGGATGCCTGGAAGTAGGTCTCATGATGTAGGCTGGTTATCAAGTACATACCTTTGCCGTATTTTAACATTCCGACGGCAACATTCCTTCGATTATTTGTAGCTAACAGTGTAAAAGGCTTACTCCAACTGTTCCAGGAATCTTCGGTGTAAATATTTCCTGTCGCAATCTTATTCGGTTTTTGGAACATATCGCCGGGGTTTTTACTCGGATGAATTCCCATCTCCGTCTTTTCCTCAACACCCCTAAGTTTCCCCACAAACCAGCCGGTCGGAATCGCTTCGGAGTCTTGACCCGAGACTATCAAGACGCCTCCGTTCTTGACAAACTCTTTGATTCTCTTCTCTGCTCTGCGATTTAACAGATACCCATCTTCACCCAAAGCTCGATATCCAAACCAGAGGATATCTGTCCTTTCGAGTCCGGGCAGATTGGGGTCATAAGTAATTTGATATGCGAATTGATAGTTACCAATTTTGCTAATTTGTCGCAAAGTGCGAAGTTCGGCGGGATATTTACGATTGGAGAAGATCAGAATTTTTATGTAGTTTTCAGACGCTTGATTAAATTCTGGTGCTGGCTCACTGGCTAAAATTGGCTTTGTCTTCTGCAAGATTGCTCTGACCTGTTTTTGCAAATCATCGGTCCGACCTTTGAAAGTACGATGCATATAAATTTCGATATGTACGAAGTTCCACCAGCGGTCTTGCCAACCTCTCCCATCGCCCACAAATGTCTTACATTGAAACCACTTGCCGCCCACATACCCAAGGCTATTCAACTGTCCTGCATGCCTATCGTAGAAGAGGACTACTGGCTCACTTTTACGGAAATATCTTATCATCTTCTCCGGAGTGCTTTCAGGTCTGCGCTGGCCGACGGCGAGGTTAATCCTGATTCTGGTTAGCCCGCTTTTGCCCATCACATTCTCGTCCACTTTGACCACCGCGCGCAACCTTTTTCGATCGACTGATTCCACCGTGCCAAAAACTATGTTCGTGGAAGAGTCGATGACTTCCTGCAGTGTATAATGCCTTTCTATGAAGCCAAAACTCATATAACTTGAACTAAACAAGCATAGAAGCGATAATGCTCCAACTAATAATCTGAATTTTAGCGTCATCTTGTTCACCTCATGTTAGGGTCTACTGGAAAATCCGTTAAGATTCAATGTGCTTCAACGAAATTACCGTTTTCATCGAAATTTTACCATAACGATGTGAAGAATACAAGGAAAAAAGATTGCTGGACTGGCCCGAAAATTCAGTAAAGGTGTCGCTGCCACTTTTGATTCATGCAATGCTCTCTCAATTTTCGGGTGAACCCAGTTTCAAAGATTGTTAGAAATTCCCCATGCCCGCTTAAGCTATATCTTCCAGTTGGCTCATTATTCTCCTTTGACCACTCTCATGGCGATATCTACCCATTCCCAGAGCCGTTGCGGCTGGTAACGGACGGTGCTGATGTCCTTGAGGATGAATTCGACTGGACAGCCGTAACGGTTGCACTTCTCTAGGGTATCTCGGAGATGCTGTTCAACGACTTCTGGCCTCCAGGTGTCCCAGGCGAGGAATGCGGGATTGGGTTTGCGTGAGAAGACGAATTCCCGTCCGATTTGCTCGGCTCCCTTATCCACGTCCACCCATGGACTCATGGAAATTTTCCTCACACGCGGCAAATTCCGGATGATGTCCACCTTTTCGTCTAACGGTTCGCAGCAACCGTAGTATCCCAGACCGAAGCGCGCATACCATCGAGCAGCGTAGTCTATCTCGAATTCCTGATGCATAGCCGGGGAAACGGTGGAGAAAATCTGTGCCATACCAGACGTCCAAAGGTCTTTGGCGCGAGGTCTCTGGGGGTCAAATCCGGCGGCGGGAAGTTCATCGGTGAAGGCGCCGCTGCAGTGGATGGTGCTCTGTCCGAAGCCCAGAAGTCCCTTCGCTTCAAGTTGGTCAAGCATGCACAGATGTGCCTCCGTCAGCCTGCCGATAATCTGGTGCATGAAAGATGGTCTGTCCACCAAATCCAAAATCATGTTCTCCGGTCCGCGCCACTGGACGATCCGGTCCCAGGGAGCGAAACCGGGCAAAGCCCCTTGCAGACGTACTTCGAGAATGCCGTCGAAAATCTCGTGCGCCCGTTCCTCAGCTTGTTTCGTCGCCTCCTCATAGTGAACTATCTTCGGCATCCGAATTTTCATAATGTCCTCTTCGGTCTTGAATTGGTCGATGTAGTGATGACCGACCACGGCGTTGCGCGCATCACTCACCGCTGTCTCCTCAATGACCTGGACACCGAAGTCAGCACCGCGGATGGCCTTGTGAATGGTGACAAACGGCTGGACTACCATGTCTGCTCGCATGTGCTTCCAAGAGTACAGTGTCCGTCGAAGCTGTGTTTCAATGCCACGGCAAAAGGCATCTTCGGTTTGCAGCGTTAGTTCTTCGTCGACATCCATCTCATGCCACGGAATCTGGTCGACCATGACCATCCCGCGTACTGGATTGAGAGCATTGAGCGCCTTCCATAGTGCGATGGTCTCCTGTTGTATAGGCAACGTTGCAATCTCCGCAACCTGCTGAGCAAGTTCCCTTAAGATTTTCCGGTCTTGAATATTGATAGACATGTTTCCTCCTCAACGTAACAAAATTTCGTTTCACCGCAATATGAAACGTTCCACAATGTGCTACAAAATGGTACATTCCATACCATCTATAACAACGGTTTCTATTTATGCGTTATCGTACCAAAAATCAATATCTTTGTCAAACACTTTTTCCTATCGACTCGACTGCCGATTCAGAGATGCAACAAGGAAAAGCAATCGCGAAAAAGGCTCAGAATGCGTCATGTCGTCAACACGGTATCCTACCGTCGGGATTCCTTCGGAATTGAGTATCGAGGCAGTCCTGCTATCAAATTAAAAATCCTGGAAATTTCTAAAATTCATTGACATCATTTCGAAGCTGTGATAAAATTGTTAGAAATTTCTCAAATTGAGATAATATA
>DTYX01000914.1 GCA_012961655.1 Candidatus Poribacteria bacterium | reverse complement strand
TCTCATACCTGAACGACCTGAAAAACATATCCATATGAGGAATAACAATCAACAATACCAACCATAAAAGGACTGGTATCATTAAGAGATAAAATGTTCCTCTGCTCTACTTCTTTCCCATCCAGCTTTTTCTACAAGCCCGCTTATAAACGTTTCTTTCTTAGTGTTCAAATTGACCATAGCGCAATTATTATGTCCGATGAGCGCGATTGAACTCACTCCGCCGACCGCTATAGCGTAAGAAACCTTAAATTCACTATAGCTTAAGTTGCCCCCACCTGTGCGAATGACATAGGCAAAATTATTGGGTATTCGCAATCGTTTACGGTTATCCATACACATGCCAATCAACAGACGCGCTTTTGTGTAGCTATCGAGAGGACGGTTGAGATTATGGTACTCCAACAAATACCCAATCGGAGTGTTCCGGTACTCTGGGGCAATATCATCTAATGTGGATACGGAAATAAGTCGGTTCATAGGTCAGGGAAAAAGCGGGTAGAAAATCGGCAGAGAAATCATGGTGACAATGAATAGGAAAACAGTCAGTAATGCACCAACACGAGCATAGTCGAAGAATTTATAGCCACCGGGACCGAAAACCAAAACATTTGCCTTATGCCCAACAGGGGTTAGGAAACTGGTTGCGGCACCAATCACGACAGCCAGAGTAAATGTTAAATGATTAGCACCCAGACTCATTGCCGTATCCAGCGCGATTGGAACCACCAGCACCATCGCCGCGGCATTAGACATGGGCTGAGTAATCAACGCGGCTAAGAAATAAATACCAGCCAATGCCGCCATAGGTCCCATATCACCAACTGCGTTCAACATTAAATCAGCGATATATTTGGCTGCCCCGGTTGTTTCCATCGCTGTCCCCAATGGCAACATGCCAGCCACCAGAAAAACGGTGCGCCAGTCGATACTGGCATAAGCTTCATCCATATTAAGACAACGGGAAATAACCATGCCTACCGCTCCAATCACCATCGCCAGAGAAATATCTATGCCTGCAAATAAGACCAATCCAATTACGAGCAACATCATACCAATTGCGATAGGCATCTTGCGACGACGGTCTTCAGGGATTTTAAGCGGTTCTAAAACCAGAAAATCATTTTTCTCTTCCAAAGCAGATACGCGCCGGCGTGGACCTTGCAGAATTAAATCATCTCCAAATTTCAAGTCTAAATCGCTCAAACATTCTGTGATAATTTTACCCTGCCGCCGAATTGCCAATACTGTAAAGCCGTAATGCTCGCGGAAATTCAAGGAGCGCAGAGTGAGGTTTTCCACAGATGAGTGTGGAGCCAAAGCAACTTCTACAATGCCGATTTCTTTTTCGCTGAGCTTGTCTAGCTCAGCATGTCTTTTGTTTTTATTGGCAATTTCTAAACCTAACTCTTCTTTTGCGCGCAGTAGGTCTTCAGTAGAACCTTCGATTAATAAAATATCATCTGGTTGAACACGTGTGTCACGCACCAATTTTGTGATGGTTTTATTGCCCCGCACCATAGCAATGACTGTCAAATTATAAGTTGCGCCTAGTTTAGATTCCAGCAGAGTACAACCTACCAACTTTCCATCTGGTAAAACTCGCATTTCACTGATGAGTTTGCGCAACTCCCCTTTTACCTGTGAGTCACCCGGTGTTTGCCGAACAGGAAGCAAGTGCCGCCCAATGAAGACCATATACAAAATACCTGTGGCTAAAACTACCAACCCGATTGGCATAAAGTCAAAGAAACTAAAAGTGGGCAGACCGTTCTCAGCGACGATGCTGGTTGCCAGAATATTGGCAGGCGTACCAATCAGAGTTATTTTGCCGCCCAACAAAGACGAAAACGAGAGCGGGATCAGAAGTTTCGAAACCGGAATTTTGGTCTGCTTTGCTACACTGATCACGGCTGGCAACAACATCGCGGTTGCCCCAACATTATTCATAAACGCAGACATCAAACCGCACGTCAACATAATAACGACAATCAGGCGTACTTCACTATTCCCGGAGAGTCGTAGAATGAACTTCCCAAAAATATCGGCAACACCCGTCTTGAATAATCCTCCTGAAACGATATAAACCGCCCATACGGTAATGACCGCCGAATTAGAAAATCCAGCAAAGACTTCCTTCGGACCGACCAAGCCTGTCAGCCCAACGATTATCAGCACCAGAAGAGCGACAACATCCACGCGCAATTTTTCAGTGCCAAAAACAACCAAAGCACCAACGATGATGGCTAAAGTGAGGGCAATTTCAGATGTCATGATTTTTGTCCTTTATGCGCTTTTCGTAATAATAAACACCTACTGCACCTCTGTACTGCAACTTAATCATTTCTATTGAGCGCAAATACTGTTTGTTGTGTACGCTGTCATCAAGAAGCATCATGGCTTACACTTTCCAAAATGTTCAACCAAATTCGTACAGTGTAGTTTATTGGCGCGCTAAACAGATATTCAACATACTGCTGTTTTGTAATCAGGCCTTCATATTACATCATTTTCCTCTTAAACGAAACCCCAAAAGCGCATTTTTTGGAAGGTGCGCTTTTGGGGTGTGCTTAGCTTTATTTGTCAGTTGTCACTTCCGGCAAACAACGCTACCAGAGCCTTCGGGATAGACAATGATGCTATTTCTCTTTCGCAAAATACGGAACAAAAACGATGTTTTTACAAGCACGATTTTATGACATTTTTATCACCCTAGCTTGAGGGTGCGCTATTCGGGCAGATTTATGCTCATCGCCAGGCGGATGTTCTTGGGAGGTCAGCAAGTCAAAAACGCGTTCGCATCGCCTTTTCTCCATCCCAAAAATGCGGGTATAATAGGGAACGGAGGATTAACTATGGAAATTACTTGGTACGGACAATCTTGTTTTCGACTAACAGAGCGCGGCTCTGCTTCTGTTGTAACTGACCCCTACGACCATAAAGTCGTTGGCTATAATGCTTTGAAACTCAAATCGGATATTGTGACGGTCAGTCACGAAAACCCGGGACATAATTTTGTGGATGGCGTAAAGGGCTATAAACATTTGCTCAACGGACCCGGCGAATATGAAATTGGCGGCGTTTTTGTAACCGGTGTACGAACCAATGGAAGCAAGCAGGAAGGCCAACTGCGCAATACACTTTATGTTTTTGATTACGATGGCATTACCATTGCCCATCTCGGCGATTTGCGCGCCGTCCCCAGCCGCTCGCAAGTGGATGCTTTGGGAGAAGTCAACATCGTTCTCGTGCCAATTGGCGGAGGCGAGGGATTAAGCGCGGCAAAAGCCGCCGAAGTCGTTGGGGTCTTGGCACCAAATATCATCATCCCGATGAATTATGCTACCACTGACGGAAAATTACCCCTCGACTCTTTAGAGAAATTTATCAAAGAGATGGGATTAGGTGCTGTGGATGCTGAATCTTCTATGAAAATTACCAAGGGAAGCCTGCCGGAGGACACACGCGTAGTGGTTCTCGAAGCTCAGCAAAAGTAGGAGCAATCTTGTGGCTGTCAAAATTATAATGACTTGGGATATTTCCAAAGAAAACGAACAGAAATACTTTGAGTTCATTATTAACGAATTTATTCCCGGCGTTCAAAAGCTCGGCTTTCATCCCCTTGATGCTTGGGCTACGGTTTATGGCAACTATCCCCAAATTCAGGTTGGAATGATAGCCTCAGATATTGCCGATGCTCAACACATGTTAAATACGGTTGAATGGGGCGTTTTGGAAGAAAAACTCCTTGAATTTATTGAT
>DTYX01000913.1 GCA_012961655.1 Candidatus Poribacteria bacterium | reverse complement strand
ATACATACTCGATAATGACCTCATCCATAGGGATTACGTGGTTGAATATACGAACGCCCCGCTCCTGATTAATGAGGGCTTCAAATTCGAGGATGGGTTGTTCAGCGGCTACGATAAGGCTAAACGTAAATACGATAAGTCCACCTGGCAGTATCAGTTGGATTCACAGGGCATTCCAAAGATAGATAAAACCTTGCAGAATCCGAAATGTGTCTATCAATTGCTCAAAAAGCATTACTCCCGATATGACCTGGATACCGTTTCTCAGATAACCGGAACGCCGAAGGAAGACCTATTGCAGGTATATCAGACGTATACTACAACGGGCAAACCCGGGAAAGCAGGCACCATCATGTACGCCATGGGATGGACACAGCATACCATCGGCACGCAGAATATCAGAGCGATGGCTATCATTCAGTTGCTCCTTGGTAATATGGGCGTGTCAGGCGGCGGAGTAAACGCTCTTAGAGGCGAGTCCAATGTACAGGGTTCAACCGACCATTGCCTTTTGTTCCATATCCTGCCGGGATATCTGAAAACCCCAAGAGCTTCCGATGTTGATTTGAAAACCTATAATGAACACTACACCCCGAAAACCGATGACCCCATGAGCGCCAATTGGTGGGGCAACTATCCCAAGTATTCTGTGAGTTTGCTGAAATCTTTCTACGGCGAGAATGCAACGAAGGAGAACGATTTCGGTTATTCGTGGATGCCAAAACTAGATGACGGCGGGAATTATTCCTGGTTAGTTCTGTTTGATGAGATGTATATGGGGACGATTAAAGGCTTCTTCGCTTGGGGACAGAATCCCGCTTGTAGTGGCGCCAACGCTGGCAAGGTGCGCAAGGCACTGGAAAATCTGGATTGGATGGTCAGTGCGAACCTGTTTGACAATGAAACTGCTTCGTTCTGGAAAGGTCCTGGAGCAGACCCATCCAAGATTAAAACCGAGGTTTTCTTGCTTCCCTGCGCTGCTTCTATGGAGAAGGAAGGAAGCATTACCAATAGCGGACGTTGGTCACAGTGGAGATACAAAGCGATAAATCCACCCGGAGAAGCGAAACCCGATAGCGAAATCATAAACGCTCTCTATTTCAGACTGAAAGAGCTTTATGAGAAAGAGGAAGGTCCCCTGCCTGAAGCCATAACCAAATTGAAGTGGGATTACGGTACTGAAGAGAGCGTCGATGTACACTTAGTCGCTAAAGAGATTAACGGCTATGACCTTAAAACTGGTAAGCTGTTGCCATCCTTCGGCAAGCTCAAAGACGACGGCACGACATCGTCTGGCAATTGGCTTTATTGCGCAAGCTATACCGAGAAGGGCAACATGGCGGCGCGTCGAGGAAAATCAGACCCACTTGGCACTGGATTATATCTCGATTGGGCCTGGTGTTGGCCACTTAACAGAAGGATTATCTACAACCGAGCGTCAGTTGACATGAATGGTGATCCTTGGGATAAGCGACATCCGGTCATCGTTTGGAATGAATCCATAGGCAAATGGATAGGAGATGTTCCCGATGGCGGCTGGCCTCCAATGGTCAACAAGGCAAAGACCAGGCTCCCATTCATCATGAAACCGGAAGGTCGCGCCAGAATCTTCGGCATGGGTTTGGCTGATGGTCCATTCCCAGAACATTATGAGCCGCTTGAGTGCCCAATCGACAGGAATCTCTTGTCATCTCAGTGGATTAGCCCTGTGATTAAGCTGTGGAATTTACCCGAAGTAGGCGCCGATTTAGATAAAGCGGCTAGTTGTGACCCCAAATTCCCGATTGTCTGCACTACCTATCGAGTGACCGAACACTGGCAGACAGGAGTTATGACCCGACATCAGACGTGGTTGGTAGAATTGCAGCCGCAGTTGTTCGTTGAAATGAGCAAGGAACTGGCTGAACTCAAAGACATCTCAAACGGCGATAAGTGCATTGTCAAGTCCGCAAGAGGCGAAGTTGAAGCTGTCGCTGTAGTGACTGATAGATTTAAGCCATTCAACATCGCTGGTCAGACGATTCATCAGGTCGGTTTGCCATGGTGTTTCGGTTGGATTACGCCACCAGATGGCGGAGATAGCGCCAATCTCTTAACACCGACCATTGGCGACGCAAATACGATGATTCCAGAATCGAAAGCGTTCATGGTGAACGTGGAGAAAAAGGAGGTATAATCTGATGGGAACCAAAGCATTTTTGATAGATACTTCGAAGTGCATCGGCTGCCGAGCGTGCCAGGTCGCTTGCAAACAGTGGAATGAATTGCCCGCTGAGAAGACAGTGAACAGGGGTACTTATCAGAACCCACTCGACCTCTCCAGCGTAACCTGGACGCTTATCAGATTCAAAGAGGTTTCCAGTAACGACACTTTGAAATGGCATTTCTTCAAAGACCAATGCAGGCATTGTCTAGAACCACCTTGTCAGCTTAGTTCTAGCGTGCCCGGTTCTATCATTCAAGATAAAACCGGCGCCGTGATTTATACTGATAAAACGAAGTACGAGGATTTCGATGAGATTCTCTGTCCCTACAACATTCCCCGTCAAGACAAGAACACTATGCGTCTTTTCAAATGCACCATGTGCGTGGATAGGGTGAAAAATAGCCTTCTTCCGGCGTGTGTGAAAGCTTGTCCTACAGGTACTATGCAGTTTGCTGATAGAGATGAGATGTTGGAAAAGGGCAAAAAGAGAGTAGAGGAATTAAAATCCATCTACAAGAATGCATCTCTGATGGATGATGTAGAAGATATAAGCGTCTTCTATATTCTGATAGATGAGCCGGAGATGTATGAGATGAGTAGACGCTTAGACGTCAAAAGTATGTTCGCATAGGGGCTAAAGCAAAAGTGGGCGATTACCTTTTTTACGGTTCAAGTTAAGCGCCAATTACTCCTTGACTTCGGGAATTCGGCTACAGGACGCCCCTTCGCTTCGCTCATTAGCATGGACATTGATGTCAATGAAATTGATGCGCATGGGGGTAATTGCCCTCTCAGCTCATGAGCCTCACTGATTACTATCACTTAACGGAAAAAAACGTCGTAGCGGGCGGTTTACGAAGTAAACTGCTGAGTGTTAATCTCGCCATTCCTTTTCAGATAGTCTACCAGATCATT
>DTYX01000912.1 GCA_012961655.1 Candidatus Poribacteria bacterium | reverse complement strand
TTAATCCTCCATAATAGAGATTTTAGACATGAAAATTTATATTATTAATAATTTTACCACTTTTTTATTATAATTGCAAGAAAATTATTACTGAACTACAAATTCCCCACGCTTGTCCAAAAATGGAGTAGCGGCGCTTGCGACGCGCTGCTGCGAGACAAGTCTTGCTATTCCGCTACATCAACGTTTCACCTTCCTATGGAGAATATCTATTTGCTTTTCTTAGATCTTTTCTCTTGTAATTGGTATTCAAGCTGGTTATAATACCATATTTGGGAGAGTGTATTTATGATACTGAGAATTTTTATAATCTCTTTGATGATTGTCAGTATAGTTCTCTTGACACTGCATGTGAAACTGGCGCGCAGCGCCGAATCCGTTATGAAAATAGTGCGTGCACCGCTGGACGGAACCGATAATTTATTACACAGCGGCGGGCGGAACTCCGGCTATTCCGTCTATGTAGATATCATCTTTCAGGATGACACACCGTTGTGGGGACAAACGGGTAAGTTCAACACCGGTACGCACGATTGGGAAAAACAGGAATTTGTTATCATCCCGCCCAAACCCATCAAACATCTCAACATCTATGGCATTTTTCGAGGACATACGGGTGAGGTCTGGTTCGATGATTTCTCCATCCGTACAATTCGCAGTAGCGGCGCGTTAGTTTTCGACGGTATTCCCATCCAAGGGATGAAAATCCCCCCGACCCCCTTTAGGAGAGGGGGAGAAATTTCTATTCCAAGGGGAACAGAAAAGGAGAGTGAAACACAGATGATAGAAGTATCTACCCAGAATGGTCTGTCTATGCAATACGACTGGAAGCATGGATTAATCGACTCGTTTGCGGTCGATGAGAGAGAACTGGCGCAGAGGGATACGCCATCGGGATTTCTCGTCCGCGATGTACGGACAGATTCCGACTTCTACGCTTTTCAGGACGGCTCTTGCCCGGAGCTTAACTTGCAATTAAACTCTGAGATTATCAGCGCAAAAGACCATATTCAAATCAAAGGCAAAATTATCGACATGACAGGCGCAGATAGGGCAATAACACTGATATTCGCCTTGCCAATTGACGCGGTTTCATGGCAATGGCATGACGATATTCGACATCAGCGGGCAATTCAAAGGGGGGTGGAATATATCAACGCGGTCAACATCAACACCGGCACAAACGGTATGATGTCGCTGTATCCTTTTGCAAATATCAACGATGGCAAAACGGGTTTGGCGATGGCGTTGGATATGGACATGCCGGCGCAGTATCGAATCGCCTACAACGCAGATACAAAGCAATTTTTCATCGCCTACGACTTTGGGTTGACGAGAGATACGGACAACTTTTCCAGCGCGGCGCCGTTTCAGTTTGTAATCTACCGCACCGACCCACAGTGGGGATTTCGTTCAGCCGCCAAAAAATTGTACGACATCTTTCCCGAACATTTTATCTGCCGCGATAAAAATCAGGGCATCTGGATGCCATTCACCGATGTCAGCACCGTCGAAGGATGGGAAGATTTCGGTTTCCGCTATCATGAAGGGATAAACAATATCCCATTCGACGACGAAGCAGGCATCCTCAGTTTCCGCTATACTGAGCCGTCTACGTGGTGGATGCGCATGCCTCCTGATGTCCCGCGAACGGATGAAAATATCATGAGATATCTACATGAAAGCGCGCAATCCGATAACCCACGCCACCGCGCTAAGGCAATCATCACTTCAGGCTCATTCGACGAACATGGACGCTATCAATATCAGGTGAGAGACACGCCCTGGTGCAACGGCGCAGTTTTCAGTTCAAATCCCAATCCGTACATACCCGGAAATTCCGAAGCGAAGATGAATTGGAACGAGGAAATCAAACAACAATTGTACGGTCTAGATGCCAAAGGTGAAGCGGTTCACGAAGTAACCGCTGAACGAAGTGAGCAGGATGGCGAATATCTGGATTCATTGGAGGGATACGTCACCGCCGACGAAAACTTCCGGCGCGAGCATTTTCACTATGTCACCGTCCCACTGACGTTTTCTACATCGTCTAAGAAGCCAGTCATTCACAAAGCGTTTTCAGTGTATGAATTCGCCAAATGGATAGCCGAAGATGTCCACGCCATGGGCAAATTGATGTTCGCCAACTCCGTTCCACATCGCTTCGCGTTTTTGTGTCCACACTTCGATGTTATGGGCACGGAGATGAATTGGCTTCGCGACGGCAAGTGGAACCCAGCATCGGATGAATGGATGAACTTCAAACGCACGATGTGCTACCAAAAGCCGTATCTCTTCCTTATGAATACGAACTACGACCAATTCACCCCGGACTTAGTTGAGAAATATTTCCAGCGCAGTCTGTTTTACGGCATGTTCCCCAGCATGTTCAGCCACAACGCCGCTGATGACCCATACTGGCGCGCGCCCAAATGGTATAATCGCGACCGACATCTGTTTAAACGTTACATCCCCCTTGTCAAAATGGTCGCGGCAGCCGGATGGGAACCTGTGACTTATGCCGTCAGCGATAACCCCAAAGTTTATATCGAGCGATTCGGACCCGATGCGGAGGGTAATATCTACTTCACTCTGCTAAATGATTCTGGGGATACACAGCAAACGGAAGTCACAATCATGTTCGCTTCGCTAAACCGCTCGGAAAAACTGGACATCAAATATGCAAAAGAGATGCATGATCTGATTTCCGGTGAAAAATTAGAGTTTGCATCGAAGAACGGACAAATGATAATAGAGCTAGTGATAGAACCCGAGGATATGAAAGTAGTAAAGACTGCAAAACAAGTGAATCATTAGATTAAATTCAAAGTCTTTATTGGCAAATTTAAGCGATGATGGATAAATTTTTCTTGATATTGTTGCTAAATTAGCGTATAATTAAAAATCGAAAGGAGAATATTATGGAACTTTATCTTGTAGTCCTGGCCTTCGTTACAGGCTTTGGACTGCCAGTAGCGGTAATTTTCGCCTCGACAGCACAGGGAAAAGCAACAACTGCCGCGCTTGAAAGCATCGGTCGGCAACCCGAATCTGCGGCAAGAGTACAACTTGCTCTGGTTATCGGTTTAGCGCTTATTGAAGCGTTGGTAATTTATTCGCTCTTGATGTTTTTCTTATTGCTGGGTAAATTGCCGAACGTCGAAGATGTGTTAAAATTAAGTGAAACTCAAGCTAGCGCAAGAGTAATGCCGGCGAAAGTGTTGGTTGAAACTGCTTCTAATACCCTTGATGCCAACGGTACGGCATCGACAACTCTAACTGTCTACGTATTTGATGCAAATGATAAACCGTTGAAAGGACAAACGATTAACATGATAGCAGATAGCGGTAATATTACATCACCAGCAAAAGATAATAAGGACGGTAGTTATACAGCGTTGTATACTGCATCCAAACAACCCGGCAAAATCGGCATCCATGCGACTGCTGTCAATGGTGTGTACGGAGGTGTTACTCTCACCCTACAATAGTGTTGAGTAAAAGACGATTGTTAATTAGATTGCCCCATTCCTATGGGGCAAAATCAATTTCTGTTAAGGAGACGTATATACGGTGGATGAACTTATACATAATTTAGGCATCGACCCAAAAACTATTTTTATTCAGGTTATCGGTTTCTTGATTGTGTTGTTCATACTTTGGAAATTCGCTTTTGGACGGATTGGCGGAATCATAGAAAATCGCCGTAACGAAATTGCCAATCGTCTGAAAAAATTGGAAGACGACCAGCAAGAATTAGAACGGCTTCAATCAGAAACACAGAAACGATTGGATGAAATAGAATCAGAATCACAGGCGAGGATACAAACAGCTATCGAGGAGGCGAATGCAGAAAAGCAAAACATCTTGGAACAAGCTCGTCAGGAATCTGAGGAAATCTTGCAACGTTCCAGAGAAGAGATTCAACGTGAGAAAGAAATTGCCATTGTGGAATTGCGCTCAAAGGTCGCAGACTTGGCAATAGAAGCGGCAGGCAAGATTTTGGATGCCGCACTCGATGAAGAACGACATCGAAAATTAGTTGATGATTTTATTACTCAACTACCCAATAACCCCAGTTGATTTCGTAGGATTTTCCAATGTAAGCGGAAGCTTAAAAAGATTTTAAAAACTGTTATTCAAGGAGGTTTAAGGATGTTTCACAAAACAGTTACTATACTTTTTATAGCGGTTTTTACCGCTACATCTATGTCCATAGCACAACAATATGTGACGGATGGGCTAATCGGTTTTTGGACTTTGGACCAAAAAAACATCAAAGGTGATATAGCCAATGACGTTTGGGGGAATAATCATGGCAAAATCTTCGGCGCTCCGCAAACAGTTAAAGGGAAAATTGGCGAGGCTTTGGAATTTGATGGTAAGGATGATTACGTCCAACTGCCTGATATGGGCAATGAACCAGAGGTTACAGTGGAGGCTTGGACCTTGGCACATTCAATGCCACCGCAAGCACACGCATGCTGCATAGGTATTGTCTCTTCCGCGCCGAATGACCAGTGGAAGGCGGGCACCGTCCACTTCAAATTCGAGGCAGGGCAGATAACGGTCCATAAGCAAGATAGTGTCAAAATTAGATTTATGGATGCTAAGCTGGATGAATGGTATCACGTTGCTTATACGTCAAGCATAAAGAAGAATGAACTTACGCTGTATGTGAATGGCGAACTTATTGGTAAGGATACTGCCGGCGGAACAGATAATAATCTAACTCACATAGTGATAGCCAGTGAGCACGAGGGCAGATATCTACCGGGTTTGGTCGATGAGGTACGTATCTATAAACGAATTCTAAGTTCGGATGAAATAGAGCGTAATTACCAGGTGACCACAAATGCGCCCGTTCAAGTCATAGGGAAGTTATCTCTAACTTGGGGAATGATAAAGTGCGCTTTGGAAAGATAGTTTTCCTTAATGCTACCTTGACCGAAAAACTTGAGCGTACATTTCTGCATTTCCTTAAACTGAAGGTCTAAAGGCTAATCTGTTTTTTAAACACGTGGCAGCCAGAACTTGTTCAGGAATTGTTCCCAACAAGTTGGGGCTGCCAATTATTTTCTTGAATGGAAATTACAAGCCTTAATCGGTATAAAACTTATGCACTCTCATTTTCAACATACATATAAGAGGAGTCAACATGAAAATCGGACTATGTACTATTGCGTTCAGCGAACTACCTTTGGAAGATGTTCTTGATATTGCGGGAAGATACGGTTTCGATGGTGTTGAAATCTGGGGTAAGCAACCGCATACGCCGTCGGAATACGATGAAGATTACTTTCGCAAGATAAAAGAGATAGCTGACTCCAAAATGCTGGAAATAGCAGCGTTTGGGTCGTATGTGAATCCTTTGACGGATGACTATGAACAACAGATGGAAACTGCGTTGCAGATAACTCAAATCTTGGGTAGTAAGCTGATACGCGTCTGGTCAGGCGGCGGACCGTCAAAAAGTGTTAGAGCAAATGACCGTCGGCTTATAACGATAAGACTAAAAACAGTGTGCCAATGGGCTGGCATCAACAGTATAACGGTGGCGACGGAAATGCACAACAATAACCTGACGGACACTGCCGAGACGACACTGCAATTAATTCAGGATGTCGGTCTGCCTGGACTCAAAACCTATTATCAACCCTGCTTCCGCAAGGATGCCGATGATTTCTACGAATGCGCTAAATTGGTCGGCCCATACGTGGCTAACGTACATGCGCAAAATGCTAAGCAGCTAGACAATGGAAGTTTTGAAGCCTGTGCCATTGCTGATGGAGTTGTAAATTATAAGAAAATCGTGGGGATTTTGAGAAGTTACGATTACGATGGTTATTTAGAAATCGAGTTTGTTCACGGTGAAGATAAACTTGCAGCGCTAAAAAATGATAGAGATTTTTTAGCACAACTTTTGAAATAAGAAGTTTCTGGCGAAACTTTTAAGGAGAGGTATCGTGGAAAAAATTAGAGAATTAGCTGTATTGTTACAAACTGGAATTGAAGACTACGAAGAACAGCAAAAGACCCTGCAACAGGAGCGTCTTAAATACATGAGATTGTCTTTGACAAATGGATTTGGCGATACAGAGGACACCTCACAGGAGTCGTGGTTGATTCATCTGAAAGATATAGAGGAGACATTAAACGTCCGTCGGAATACTATGCGGCAAGCCATCAAAGACGCGGCGGCGGAGATTGTCCGTCAGGAACAGGCGGAACAAGCGGCAGCGAAATCAACCGCTGAAGAGAAAGAGTGATGCGTAATGCGT
>DTYX01000911.1 GCA_012961655.1 Candidatus Poribacteria bacterium | reverse complement strand
TTCTCATCTAACTTTGCCATCGTTTTATTATTCTCCGCTATAAAGTCAGCAATTCTTGCCGTTCTTTCATCAAACTTCTCATCTAACTTTGCTATCGCTTTACTATTCTCTGCTATTATTTTACCATTCTGGATTAGGAATTTTGTGAGAATAACAGAAAGAAAAGCGCCCATCGCTGTGAATATTATCTGAAAAACTAAATCCATTTTTCTTCCTCCTTGTCAGATTTAGCGCCCATCTGAAAATTCCATTTGACGCAACTTTTGCAGTTAGCAATCGGGAAGACGCAACGGCATTCTAACGCACAGCCAATTGTCGCAATCGAAGAACGACGCTACATCATAGAGATGCCATATAGTTACTGACTTTTCCAGAAGCGTTTTTGTTACCAGGAACGAAGTGACACGGTTTTCATCTTGTTTTTTATTCAGAGACCCGGTTTTGAGTTCAGAGAGGTCAATCGCCACTCTTGTCCTTCTGTCACTATGAGCAACCGATTTGAGGGGATATTTTCCCGTTGTTCCCTCAAGCCGCTGGGCCAGGTAATTTCGACCAAATCAACTCTATCGTATCGTCCCAAGCCGAAGTGCGCTCTTAAATCGTTTTGTGAGAGATAACCTGAGCCGCTTTTAATCCCTTCAATCTGCGAGAGTGTTCCCGTGACAACTCTAATACGCGTTCCTATGCCGGCGCGATTGGATTCGGTACCGATGACTTTGACCACTAGCCAATTGTTTCGGTTTCCCCCGTCGTTGCGTAGCAAGTTTGGCGCTTGATTGCAATTAGTTACGAGGATGTCGATGTCTCCATCGTTGTCATAATCCCCAAAAGCCGCTCCACGGCTCACTTTTTTAAGCAGCATTCCAGAGCCGGAATTTGAGCTGACATTTGAGAAGGTCCCATCCCCTCTATTCCAGAACAGGAAATTCATCATTTCATGGGTTCCCTCCATTCCAAGTTCCTTGAGATTATCGATGACATGTCCGCTGGCGTAGAATATGTCCTTATATCCATCGTTGTCGAAATCGAAGAAGTTTGTACCCCAACATAGACCTGGCAGAGTATGTTCACCCGTTCCCGAAGCGAAGGTGAGGTCGGAGAAAAAATTATCGCCATCGTTGTGATAAAGGGTGTTAGTTTGATTTTCGTAGTTGGTCACAGTGATGTCCAGATAGCCGTCGTTATCGTAATCGCCGCAGTTTGTGCCCATGCCATTTTCGGGCATTCCATCTTCGCTAAATCCGACGCCGGCTGGCAGTGCTATCTCCACAAACGTTCCGTCGCCATTGTTGTGATGCAGAAAATTTATCGTCGCATCGCTGGCGACGTAGATGTCCAAATAGCCATCGTTGTCGTAATCCCCAATTGCTAAACCCAATCCCTTACTGATTGAATTGATTCCGGCTTCTTTGGTGACATCGGTGAAGGTACCGTCGCCATTATTGTGATACAACACGTCTGGTGTCCCCTCAAACATATCCGGCTCACAATACGCTCGAATGTTCTTTGACTTTAGCCCACACCACGGATTGTCTTCAAGACCAAAGTTCGCAAAATTGGCGACGTATAAATCCAGATAGCCATCGTTATCGTAATCAAAAAAGGAACAACTCGAACTCCAATAAGAGCCGCTTACACCTGCCTCTTTGGTAACATCAGTGAAAGTTGAATCGCCGTTGTTTCGATAGAGGACGTTGTCTTGGAAATTTGCCACGTAGAGGTCGAGGAAGCCGTCGTTATCGTAATCCCCCACAGCGCATCCCAAACCGTATCCCGTATCTCCGACACCCGCTCTTTTCGTGACATCGGTAAAAGTCCCATCGCCGTTATTTCGATAGAGCGCATTGGTGGGTGGAATCGGGGGCTTAGGGTCGATGAGAGGCGCGCCATTGACGAGGTACAGGTCTAAATCGCCATCGTTATCGTAGTCAAAGAAGGCCGCGCCTGAACCCAGCGCCTCGAGGAAGAATTTCTCACCTGTAACGCCGTTGAAGTGCTCGAAGTTGATACCCACCTCTTCGGTCACATCGACATACTTCACCTCCGGCTCACCGTGAGCGAAAACCGCTAAAAAGCACAAGATGATGCCAAGCAATATGCAATAATTGAAAGATGACATATAAACTCCCTTTAAGCGAGTTTCAAATAATCTTTCGCACTTTCT
>DTYX01000910.1 GCA_012961655.1 Candidatus Poribacteria bacterium | reverse complement strand
TGGAAACTTGCGCCACCATTGGACACCTGAGAAAGTGCAAAAGATTATTTGAAACTCGCTTAGCGCTCTGCTTTTCAGATAATAATTGCAAGAATCGTATTGGTTAGTCTAAAAGTCTTATATGTATGTATAATCAAACTTTACATATCACTTCAACTTCAATGTTGATTGTGTTTAGTAGCTTAACCATTTGTCCATTAATTATATCAGATGTATGTGAAGCTCAAGATGAATTTACCAAGCTGCAGTCTCTTTCCGATGGGACCAATTCCCACCAGCATAAAGTCGGTGAAGTTATAATCTCCTCCGATTTAATTGAAACAGGGACTGCAACCTGGATTAGCAACTCTTTTCAGGGAAAGGTTACGGCGAGCGGTGAGAAATACGATAATAAAAGCCTGGTAGCCGCGCATAGCACCTTGCCCTTTGGAACTTTTGTAAAAGTAACCAATCGCGAAAATAACAGATTCGTGGTGGTTAAAATCAATGACCGAAAACCATCTAGTGAGACAAATATTATTGTCGTTTCATGGGAGGCGGCTCGACAACTAGATATGATAGAAAAGGGGAAGGTTAGAGTAAAAATTGAGGCCATGTCGGGACAATATGGCATTGCTTCCTGGTACGGTCCCCCCTTTCATGGCAGACTCACAGCAAACGGCGAAATCTATGATATGAGCAAACTTACCGCGGCGCATAAAGAACTCCCTTTTAATACCAGAGTTCGGGTGACTAACTTAGATAATGGTAAGTCTGTAGTTGTCCGTATAAATGATAGGGGGCCTTTCGTTAAAGGGAGGATTATTGACCTTTCTAAAGAAGCTGCGCGTATGATTGACATGGTCAATGCAGGTATATCCGTGGTTGAGCTAAGTATACTTGGGCAATAATCTTTATTGTGCTTAATGAGAAATTATGATGGCAATTTCAGAAAAACTAATAGTTGCATTAGATGTTGCCAATTTGAATTATGCCTATCGTTTAGTTGGCCAGCTTGAAGATTTCGTGCAGACGTTTAAAATCGGCAGTCAATTTTTTACATCCTTTGGCCCAGCGGCTATAAGGATGCTTCTGGAGAAGCAAAAACGAATTTTTTTAGACCTTAAATTCCATGATATTCCTAACACCGTCGCGTGCGCTGCTGAAGCCGCAACCGAATTGTGCGTGGATATGTTCAATGTGCATGCTGCTGGCGGCGCTGCGATGATGCACGCGGCGGCGGAGGCTGCTAAACTCAAGGCGGAACAACTCGGCGTCAACAAACCATTAGTGCTAGGTGTAACGGTGCTTACCAGCATTGAGGAAAAGCAATTTCAACGGGATTTTGAGACAACGCGGAAATTAATCGACCAGGTCTCTTACTTTGCTGAATTAGCTCAACGTTCGGGTTTGGACGGTGTCGTCGCTTCGCCTCGTGAGATTGATGTGATTCGTAAAGTGTGTGGTGGAGATTTTGTCATTGTTACTCCTTCGGTTAGGCCGGTCTGGGCTGTGAAGAACAACCAGAGGCGTGTCATGACGCCCGCTGAAGCGATTGAGCGAGGGGCAAATTACATCGTTGTTGGCCGGCCTATTTATGCTTCTCCAAATCCTAAAGAGGCAGTTGTGAAGATTTTTCAGGAGATTGAAAAAGCTTAGCTTATTCACTTTATTTCAGTTTGTCAACTACTGTGCTTCGTTTGGCATTCTGCCCCGTCTTCGTCGGGACTTAATTGGAATTAACGTGTTACTTATTATACAATGTAATTTTGGCAACTTAAATAAGCTCCGACGCGCCATTTTAATCTTTGCTATTTTCACAATGATTACGATTGTCATTTGGGGAAGTGTTATAATGAAAAAAAGTCAATATTCGCCTTATATTAAAACCATCTGGGATTATCTGAAGGTTATCATCGTTGCCTTCATTATAGTATTCGGCTTCATCAGACCATTTGTCGTTGAAGGTTTTCAAATTCCCTCAGGTTCAATGGAAAACACGCTATTGGAAGGAGATAGGATTTTCGTTTGTAAATTTATGTATGGCATCAAGATTCCTGGCATTAAACGTCATCTGTTTGCTTTCCATAAACCTCAAAGAGGCGACGTTATTGTGTTTATCCCACCACACGATAGAAAACATAATTTTATCAAACGGCTTGTAGCCGTCCCTGGCGATACGGTTGAAACCAAAAATTTGGGAAAAGACCTTTATATTAATGGTGACTTAGTTAATGATAAAGAATACACTAAACACAAGATAAGGGTGGTTAAAAGCGGGTCGCGCATGCGACTGGCGGGAGAATTTGAACAGGCTGAAGAACTCGATGTTAGCGATGATAAAAAACGAGAGAAATTTCACCGAAAATTGCGCGGCGCGCGTCTTTTGGGGTTCACCAACTACTCAAATACGGTACCGCAAGGTCATGTATTTGCCATGGGGGATAACCGAGACAATAGTTTTGATAGTAGAGGTTGGGGCTTCGTCGATATAAACGATATAAAAGGTCAAGCTTTCATGATTTATTGGTCGTATGATGCTAAAAATTCTCGCTGGAATATCTTTAAGAATATACGATTTAGTAGGCTCTTTAATATCATACATT
>DTYX01000909.1 GCA_012961655.1 Candidatus Poribacteria bacterium | reverse complement strand
CATCCGTAGCGTCGCCCGTAGCGTCGCCCGTAGCGTCGCCCCTCAGTGGCGACAGACAGACTGAGGCGACACATTTACTGAATTTTCGGGTCAGTCCAGTAAAAATCGAAGTGAGGGTCTCCCAAACTAGAAAAATCAAACTATTTTCAGAAATTTCCCATGAGAAGAGATTAAGATGTAGCGCAAGTTTCAAACTTGCGTTACAAACTATTTTATTGACAAATGAATGTTATTGTGATAAATTGTAATAACTGAAATCGGATGGTTCAAAAACAGTGTATATCAAAAAAGGAGTGTCACGATGGGGGATATTATTTTTGAGAAACTTGCCAGGTCTGAGGAATTAAGCAAAAGTCCGATATTCGTTTTCGCCGCGGATGCTATGGCGTCTACAAGCCTTCAGGGGTTGGGCAGAGTACAAAGTCCAACGCCGCACTACAGAACTCGTCCAGAATTTCTACAACTGCAGAGAGAATTCATTGAGGATGGATACATCGATGGCTTGTTGATGACGCCAGCGGATGCGGAAGCGCTGGCGTTGGATGAAAAACTATTCGATAACAGTCCGGTCACGCCGATTGTACGAATGAACGCGGAAACAGGTATATGGAACCCACGTTTTGGCGTATACAGACAGCAACTTTCCCGCCCATTTCAAACGGTTCCCCTGGATGAAGCCAAATATTGCGAAGATCTAACTAACTGTGCAATAGAATGTCACATCAAATTAGGATTATATTCGATTACTTTAAATAATGACGTTGAAGCCGATGAGAGAATGCTCAACGCCTATTTACGTTTCGCCAAAGAAGTGAGTAAACTGAGAAGCTTCGACCATATCTTGGAAGTATTTCTGCCGAATGTTAATTTACCTGGGATGGATTTGGAAAAAAGAGGGCAATATACGGCGGATTCCATCGTCCGGACGATGAATTATCTGAGACAGCGCGAGCGTCCGCTATTTATCAAAACCGCTTATACGACCAAAGAAGTCTGGACAGAGCTAACTCAATTCGACCCAACTCTCATAATCGGCGCCTTAGGTGGACCGAGGCAAAATGCCCGCGCTACGTTGAATTTGGCGTATGATGTCACAGAATACGGCGGAAAAGTGATTTTATTCGGCAGAGCCGTATTCCAGGAAGATAATCCCAGATTGATTGCCAAAGCTCTCAGAGCAGTCCTTGACCGAAAAATGACGCCAGAAGAGGCGCACAAGGAATATCAACAAAGTTTGAAATGATACGTGATGCGTGAAGCGTGAAGCATGGAATGTGAAGGAAGGTTGGAGGTATTCTTCCATCCTTCTAACCAATTTCACGTTTTACGAGCAGAAGGAGGGTACAAAATGAGTACGCTCTCTTTTGGGTGTGATAGATAGGCGTGAGGGCAGCTTGTCTCGGCTGCCAGCGCAGGCTCGACAGTGCCGCGAAGCGGAATCCCGAAAATCGGGGCCTGCGCCGCTTTACACTTCACTTACAAACAGTTGGAAAAGATTGCCAAAGAGAAGCACAGGTTGCCAATGGTCCCTGTGCCTATTGGAGAATTCCAATGGAGTGAACGTGAAACGTAAAATAATGTCAAAATGTGAGTAAACTCAATTTGTGAAAAGGTTAAAAGTGGTATTTCTTATGGAAGCTTTTACTATCAAAACTCCGATTGTTCAGACGGGAAACGACCTGTTTCAAATCTTTACGCAAAACTTCGATGACCGCTTGGAAGAAGGCGATGTTGTATCTGTCGCGTCCAAAGTTGTCTCGATGTCTCAAGGACGCATCGTGAGGTTGGCTGATGTCACGTCATCGCAAACGGCTCTTTCAATGAGGAAGAAGAAATACTCGAAGGATTTCGACACCTACCCTGAGTTAGCTGAACTGGTCATTCGGGAAGCAGACCAAATTTTCGAAGACGGGCTGGTGTGTCTCACACTGAAAAACAGTATATTCATCCCGAGCGCAGGTATAGACCTTTCGAACGCGCCCAAAGGCTACGCGATACTTTGGCCGGATAATCCTTGGAATTGGGCAAAAGAATTCAGAGAAAAGTTAAAAAAGCACTATGATGTTCATAAACTGGGAACACTCATTGCTGATTCGCATTGCGCACCCCTACGGAAGGGCGTAAGCGGACTCGCTCTTGCCTACAGTGGATTTGAAGGAGTCCAGGATGAACGCGGTAAGAAAGACCTATTTGGAAAGCCTCTTGTGGTTACACAGAAAGCAGTGGCTGATGACCTGGCGTCGGTTGCTATCCTACTTACCGGGGAGGCGGGCGAATGCACACCGTTTGCGGTTATCCGCGCTGCTCCAATCCAATTTACGGAACGAGAAATCAATCATCTGGAAACTGTAATTAGCCCGACTGATGACCTCTTCGCCGGAATATATAACGAGGAGTTCAAGGCGGGTGTTCTTCTGTGACTCAGTGCAGACAGCATTTTCACACTTCATGAAAACAAGGGAGTCATAATCCGAATGGATGAACTTAGCTTTGCAGAAGAAACGATAGATCGAATGAAAGATCTTTATGGTTTAGCAGGGAACCATGCGGTGGTTCGCAGGACAATCATTTCGCGGATATATTACAGCGCTCATCATCTGAGCCGGTATCTTTTGAGAAGAGTTGGGCTGCGCCCGGAAACCTGGCGAAGGAATGTCCATCAAAGAGTTATTGATGAAATTCATAGACAGTTTGTTGCGACAAATATGATGAACGCTCAGATGATTCCATTATTGCGAGATATGCGGCGTAATCGAATCAACGCTGATTATCAGTTACGCACAACCATCAGCGAAGGTGATGTCGAAGATATGTTCGACATGTTTGATGTTTACCTTAACGAGTGTAGACGATTACTGGAGGTGATTACATGAAAGTTCTCCAACGGAAAGCTCTCAAGCAGCGCATTATGAATTTGGCGAAGGAACAGTTCGGAGATTTGCTAAAGGATGTTCGATTTTCAGGTCCCTTTGAAGAGGAGGATTTGGATGCTGATCTGATTTTGCGAGAAAGAATTTCTTTGAATGAACTCGGCGCAAAATTCTTAAATATCTACCAGCCTCTTGAGGAAGAAGGATACAATGTGTTGATTGGACACAAGTTTGATGAGAGGTCAAAAAAGGTAAAGACGAAAGGAGAAAAAAGATGAAATTAGGATTTTTAGCGGGGTTTTCAGAGGATATTGTTAAATTTGCTGGTGATGGCCCTTTTGAATGTCTGGAAGTGGGAATACCCGAGGAGTGTGTCGGAGATTCCCGTGAAGCTGGCGCAGAGCGTGAGAGGGCAAAAGCGTTGTTGGATGAACACGGAATAATCATTGCATCCTTACAAGTGCCCATGCCTTCCATCCGCACTTCTAAAGAAGAGTTGCAGGAACATTTGGCGCATCTGTCTCAGGTAATCGACGTCGCCAACTTCATGGGGGGCGCTGTATTGACGGGCGCAGGCCCAAGAGGATATGACCCGAGCAAAAGCCTGGCGGACAATGTTGCCATGTTCAAAGAAGTTTATGCGCCAATTGCTGAACTCTTGACCAAAAAGGGCGCCAAAATGGGCTTCGAAAACTGGCCGGCTGGTAGTCCATTCAGTGACGACGCAAGCCTTGCCGCGACGCCAGAATCGTGGGAAGCGATGTTTTCGACGGTCGATGCTGAGTCCCTCGGCTTAGAATTTGACCCATCGCATCTCATCTGGCAGTGGGTAGACCCATATCAGGCGGTAAGAGATTTCTCGAAAAAAATTCACATGGTTCATCTAAAAGATACTGAAATTAACAATGACCGCTTGAGCAGAGTCGGCACTCACGGCGGCGGTTGGTGGCGTTATCGTCTGCCCGGTTTTGGCTGCCTGGATTGGTGGAAATTCTTCGCAATTCTCAACGAGGAGGGCTATAAGGGTAATGCGGTAATAGAACATGAGGACCCAGTCTTCAGCGGTGAGCGGCATTTAGAAGGATTGACCATCAGTGGATGTTATCTGCGTCAGTTGATATTTGCGTAGTAAGACTTTCGTAAAGTAATAAGTAAAACGTAATACGTAATACGTAATACATAAAGTTTTTGCGCTTTACGTATTACGCTTCTTACCTCTTTCTGAAAAAAAGAAACGAGATGAGGTGGAATATAGAATATGCCAGAAGAGAAGAAAATTCAATGTGATAACTGCAATATTTCGATAAGCGAATCGGAGTTTTTAAAATCATTAAAAGTTTGTCCACACTGTAATTATCATCATCAAAAAGGCTATTATCTAACCGCGTTTGAACGGCTGAATTTATTGGTGGACGGAGGTACTTTTGTAGAATATGACGCCGATTTATACTCGTTAAATCCACTGAATTTTCCAGCATACGAAGAAAAACTTTCCAGCGACATCCAGAAGACGGGATTAAGGTCTGAAATTCTGACCGGCGAAGCATTAATCGGGGGCTATCGTACCGCGATAGGCATAGGCGACCCCCACATCAGGATGGGAAGCGTCGGCAGTGTTATCGGGGAAAAAATCACTCGTCTGATTGAGCGCGCTACTGAAAAACGATTGCCGCTGATAATTGTATCACCGTTTGGCGGAGGCATGCGGATGCAAGAGGGTACGATATCTTTGATGCAGATGGCTAAAACCGCGGCGGCGTGTGTAAGATATATGGAGACAGGTTTATTTTATATTTCCGTCCTAACGCACGTTACGATGGGAGGCAACGCCGCCAGTTTTGCCTCATTGGCTCATGTTATAATTGCTGAACCGGGCACTAAATACGGCTTTGCCGGCGACCCAACTCGCGCAAGCATTGGCATGGAGATGCCGCCGGAGGTACAGACAGCGGAATATCAGCTTGAGTATGGTATGATAGACATGATTGTTCAGCGCAAGGAGATGAGAGCGACTTTAATCGACTTACTGGATTTTTGTTCTGATTAGCAATAGGGAGAAGAGGGGAGGGAAGGGAAGGGGGAAAGCGGGTTTCAGATTTTTGTCGAGATGTGAATCTCGACCTACATATCATACAGGGAGGTTTAATTATGCCAAAGTCATTAGTCATCGTGGAATCACCAGCGAAGGCGAAAACTATCAATAAATTTTTGGGGAGAGATTATATCGTCAAAGCCTCAATGGGGAACATCCGCGACCTGCCGAAGAAGGGGTTGGGGGTGGAGATAGAGAAAGATTTTAAGCCTCAGTACAGGATAATTCGAGACAAAAGCAAAATTATCAAAGAACTGCAAGCGGCGGCAAAAAAGGTGGATTCAATTTACTTAGCTACTGACCCCGACAGAGAAGGTGAAGCTATTGGTTGGCATTTAGCTTATGTATTAAGAAACGCCAAAAAGCCGATTTACCGCGTTACATTCAATGAAATCACTAAAGACGCTGTCACCGAAGCAATTAAACGTCCAACCGAAATCAATCAGAACTTGGTAGACGCGCAAAAGGCGCGCCGGGTTTTAGACCGACTGGTGGGATATCAGATTAGTCCGATTTTGTGGCGAAACATCAAAGGCGGTTTGAGCGCTGGTCGAGTGCAATCTGTCGCCGTCCGTTTGATTTGCGAACGGGAAAAAGAGATCGAAGTCTTTGTGCCACAAGAATATTGGTCAATTACTGCGAAACTCAAAGGCGAAAAAACTTCGCCGTTCGAATCGCGGTTGTTCCGAATCGGCTCAAAGAAAGCGGATATTCAGAGCTACGGTTTCTGCATAAACGAAGAGGAAGCGAAAGCGATTGTAGATGACGCTAAAGGTAAACCGTTTATCGTCAAAGATGTTGTGCGCAAAGAACGCAAAAGGTACCCCGTCCCGCCCTTCATCACGAGTACGCTTCAACAGGAAGCGGCTGGCAAATTGCATTTTCCCGCTAAAAAGACGATGTTCATCGCACAGCAACTCTATGAGGGTCTTGAAATCGGAGGCGAAGGCTCAGTAGGTTTAATTACTTACATGCGCACAGATTCCACTCGTATCGCAGACGAAGCATTGGCTGCCGTTAGAGATTTCATCACAAATACCTACGGGAAAGAATATCTTCCTGCCAGAGCCACCCGTTATAAAAGCAAAAAGGGCGCTCAAGACGCCCACGAAGCCATCCGCCCGACTTACATGGATAAATCGCCTGAAGCGATTAAAAAATTTCTCAACAATGACCAATACAGACTTTATGACCTCATCTGGAAACGCTTTGTCGCCAGTCAAATGAAGCCCGCCATTCTGGATGTTACCACGGTTGACATCTCTGCTGGGAAATATATCTTCCGCGCTACGGGTTCTATAATTAAATTCAAGGGGTTTATGTTGGTATACATGGAAGGAAAAGACGAAAGCGCTGAAGAGAAGGAATCGGAAAAGGAAATCATTCTCCCTGAACTGAAAGTAGGCGAGCTTCTTGAATTGCTTGGGCTTCTGCCAAAACAGCATTTTACTCAGCCACCCCCTAGATATTCGGAGAGAAGTTTGGTCAAAGAGT
>DTYX01000908.1 GCA_012961655.1 Candidatus Poribacteria bacterium | reverse complement strand
TTAAGTTCGCTTGTTCATGTAATTGATGGAAGGAAAGGGGGAAAGGGAAGGAACTGAATATTTCTTCCTTTCCATCCATTCCCCGCGTTCCGTCCATGGTTGCGATAAGCAATCCTCCGCCTTCGGCTTACGGAATTTCGACCTACAAATCAGTGGCTGTTAATAAACCGCGTCTTTGTCAAAAACCTTTTCACCGACAATGTTTACCGCGTTTCCGTCAAGAGACATTTCCCTAAAAAAGCAGGAGCGGTATCCTGTGTGGCATGCCCCGCCTTTCTGTTCAACCTTGATTAGAAGTGCGTCACCGTCGCAATCGAAATAGATGTTACGCACTATCTGGACATGCCCGGATGTTTCACCTTTAAGCCAAAATTGCTGGCGAGAACGGCTCCAGAAGCATGTCTTGCCTATCTCAAGGGTTTTCTTTACTGACTCCCGATTCATATATCCGACCATCAGGACTTCGTTGTTTTCAATATCTTGGATTATAGCTGGAATCAAGCCATTATCATCAAATTTCAATTGGTCTAAGATTTTCATTTTTGTCTCCTTTAAATTTATAAATAAAAAAGCCGTAGTACTCATTGAAGAGCGCCTACGGCTTAAATCTATTCTTAGAAACGAGATTATTGTCTCGTCAATTTTCTATTCTGGCATAGGCACACTCCGACTCTGAGCTCGAAGCCACCAATGCCAACGGTGAATTTTATATGAATAAATCAGAGTCATCAATTGTGCCTTCCTAAAATTTTATATTACAAAATCCTTCATAGAATACCATAAAATATATTATCTATCAAGAAAAAATCCACTATGTAAGGGTTTTTTAAACTCTACCTCTGCTTCGATATGATGGTATCTACAGTTGCCCAAATTCTTAGACATTTCCTTCACTTCGTTCGAGGACATGCTTTCGATGGAAACCTTCCATCTTGTTTTTTATGGTAACATATCGTATGTCGGTTTGTCAAGGTTTTTCATGAACTCGTATAGCCAATGTTGGTCAACCGAAGGGTGCGGAAGGTTGCCGCAGGAGTAATATTGGTACATCCAATCCTCCGCGCGCACAGGGATGCTGGCGAAGTGTACTATGGCACAGTCCTGCTGCCGTCTATCTCCACCAGATTCAGGATAGGCTTTTCCCACTGGAGACCGTCTTTTGAGTTTCAATACCACATCTTGAAGATGCCCTCATCTGGGTCATGGATGGCCATGGGACATGCGCATCTGAACGGGTTCTCCCAAGGTCTGTCGGGCTGGAGTACCGTGCCCAACTTTTCCGGCGGATGGAAAATACGCTTGAGATTCTGCTTCGACTCAATCTCGAAATCATCGATAAAAAGATGTTTGTTTTCCATATCCAACAACTTTTGCTTGTAAAAATCGGTTATTTTAGTTAAAATAATATTGTTATGATAATACAATATTTACACGAGTCGAAAAATTTATGGAGGCATTGACATGAAAAAAATGGAAAGAATTCTAATCGCTACTGATTTCAGCCCTTCTGCACAAGCAGCGACCGAAGTGGGAATCTCTTTGGCGAAGAAATTTGATTCTAAGAGGATGTTAAAGAACACCTCCGCCCTGATGCTCAGAAAAAAGACGCGCCGATGCAATGGGAAAAAGAAGCCAGTGCCAAATTTGATAATTTCCTGCTACAAGCTGATCTTTATGAAC
>DTYX01000907.1 GCA_012961655.1 Candidatus Poribacteria bacterium | reverse complement strand
GGTTCCTCAGGTTCGGGGAAGAGGCGGTTTGCAAGATGCTGGGCTGAGATTTTGCCGGACCCAACTTGAACAAGTAGTTCCTCAATACTCGGAAATTGGAGCTTTTGCGCGGTTTCCAACAATTCCTCAGATTTCAGATAGGGTCTCGGATTGAGATTGCGTTTGCGTAACTCAGCTTCAAATAAGCGCGTACCAATTTCGAGGCTTTCCGCGCGTTGTTGTTCTCGTAGAAATCGCCTTATTTTATCCTTAGCGCGATGGGTCTTCGCAATACTAAGCCATTTGCGGCTGGGCTTGGCATTCGGTTCAGTAATGATGTGGACAACATCTCCGCTTTTAAGTTTATAATTAAGCGGGACGATGGAATTGTTAATTTTAGCTCCAGCACAGGTATTGCCGATGTCCGTGTGGATGCTATAGGCAAAATCTATCGGCGTGGCGCCGGTGGGGAAAGCATGCAAATCGCCTTTTGGTGTGAAAACGTAGACTTCATCAGGGAATAGCTCTGCTCTCATCGATTCCATGAACTGATATGGATTTTGCAGCTCCTGGATCTGTTCTATCAATTGTCTCAGCCAGACAAACTGCCGTTCGTGGTCATTTTTAACGGGGATACCCTCTTTATAACTCCAGTGAGCGGCTATGCCATACTCCGCGACTCGATGCATTTCATGTGTACGAATCTGTACTTCCACATGCTTTCCATCTATGAGAACCGTTGTATGCAAGGATTGATATCCATTCGTCTTCGGAAAGCCGATAAAATCTCTCAGCCGGCCGGGTATAGGCGTCCACTTGGTATTGATGATTCCCAGACTGGAATAACAATCCGCCACTGTATCTACTAATGCACGAAATGCTATCAGGTCGTAGATGTTATTGAATGGTGTGCCCTTTTGGTAAATTTTCTGGTAGATACTATATAGGTGTTTTGAACGCCCGAAGACTTGCGCCTTAATATCATATTTTTGAAGCAATCCCGCGATGAGCGCAGCCGTTCTATGAGTATATGCCTCCCTCTCTTCTTTCCTTTCACTGACCATATCAGCGATTTCGTAATACGCTTCTGGGTTCAGATATTTGAAAGATAAGTCCTCTAACTCACTTTTGATGCTTGCAATCCCCAGCCGATGAGCCAGTGGAGCGTAAAGTTCCAATGTTTCGGAAGCGTTTTCCTCCTGCTTCTCTTCAGGGAGATATTGTAATGTGCGCATGTTGTGCAATCTATCAGCGAGCTTGATAAGAATAACTCGAACATCCCCCGCCATCGCCAATAGCATCTTCCGATAATTTTCCACCTGCCTTTGTTCTTTCTTACCTTTGAACTGTATAGCGCTAATCTTTGTCAGACCTTCCACCAAATCCGCAATCTCTTTGCCAAACTGCTTTCTTAATTTATCACTGGTTGCCAGACCATCTTCTAATACATCATGCAGTAACCCAGCGCAGATTGTCGGGATATCCATGCGTAAATCGATTAAAATATTCGCCGTTTCCTGACAATGCACGAAGAAAGGTTCTCCAGACAGACGAATTTGCCCTTCATGACTCTTTTGACTATAATAGTAACTCCGGCTTAGGAGTTCTAAATTCGCGTCGGGATTATATTGAAGAATTTTGTCAGTAAAATCGGTTATAGATGCCATGCTGTTCCCTCTCTAGAGTCGCTGATTGTTTGACAGCGCTTATTTTAGCGAATATGGTCTTTATTCTCGTCGGTTTATTTATCAACTGGGCAGTGTTTCAGATTTGTTGATTCTAAAATTTTAACGCAACTTTGCGTTAAGTTCCTTTT
>DTYX01000906.1 GCA_012961655.1 Candidatus Poribacteria bacterium | reverse complement strand
GCCACATACAAAATTACCTTCTGATTACGACTTTATCGTACCAAAAATCAGTACCTCTGTCAACCCTAAAATGCCAAATTATCCAGTATTGATGGATATTTTCCGCTTATCCTACATTTTGAGTCAGATGTCTCTCTCAAATTCAGTGTAGGTAAAATTCACGAAGTCAAAGGCAAAAATCCTTGTGCTGACTGGATTATTGTAATTCTTGCCGAATCTTAAGTGATATAACCAAATCAAACAGGAATCCTTTGTTAGAGGACGTGATGGAAGAACATCCCGATTTGGACATAGAAAAGGTCAACGCAGACGGGATTTTCAATACCCAACCGTGTCGGAAGAAGGTGTGGGAGATTTTGGGAGAGGACGTTGAGTTGTTTTCCCCAGTCAATCCCCGCAACAAGAAAGATATCGAGAATCCTGCCCGTGGAATCGCCAAAATCACAAAGCATGGAAGCGTCCAATGCATAGCCGGTCATGACATGGTGTTTTTGTCTAAGGATTACAACCTTGACGCATACATCTTTGGCTGTCCCGTTTTGAACCTTGAACACATGGAATTGAAAGTTCCAGCGCAGTGTGAATGTGAAAAGAAAGAGGAATGCAGTCCAAATTCAGAGATTGGTCGGATTTATCGCATCAAACGAGAAGCGCTCTCTCAAATTGATTGGGATAATCCCCAGTTTAGCTACCATTTCAAACTCGTTTATTCCTTACGCACGAAGATTGAACGCTTGTTGTCGCGGATGAAGGGACGCTTCAAGATGAAGCATGTGTACAAGTGAGGGATTGACAAGATAAGAGGGCATATTCTGTGGTGCTCACCCATGTGGAGATTCTACTACTAGCGATCTTAATCTTCTCATTGGCGATGGTTACGCCGGTAAATTCAGAGGTCTCATCGACGAAGTGGTTATTTTCAATGTGGTTCTAAGTGAGGATGATATTAAGAGTATCATGCTCAATGGATTGGAAAACATCATAACTGCTGTTTTCTCATCAGGCAAACTTGCTACCACCTGGGGAGGCATAAAACAATAACAGCACTTTGAAATTATCATAGGCAAGGACATATCGTTCTATTTCCATTAAGCTAAGGTGAAGAAGATATTAAGCAGCTTTTGCAATGTCTTCTTCACCTTTTTGTCCTGCAATTCTAATGCAACTGTTGCAAAGACGTTTGCGTAACTCCATTATACAAAGGCAACAAGCAGAAAGGCATTCACGTTGGAGAAAAACAGTAAAAGATATAGGTTGACACATCAGGGATAAAGCTCCGAACACCTTTACCTAAAAATGACGAACGGTTTTGAGGAAGCCTCCTAAATCACCATCATGATGAGACGACCGTAGATGAAACACTCTATTCTGTTCTTTTTCTCCCCCTTGGTATCTGCCAGTCCATATTTCAGAGAATGTGTCTTTATCTTTTGTCATACCTTTTGCCAGTTCTTGTATAGTTGTTGTTAATCGACATAAGGGTCAGCGGCATCGCGTAGAGCGTCGCCGAGGAAGTTGTAGGCGATGACGACGACAAGCACGGGAACCGCCGGAAAGAGTAGCCAGGGATAGTGCAAAAGCACCGTGACGCGTTGGGCTTCTTCGAGGAGAACGCCCCAACTCGTCATCGGCGGACGAATTCCCAGGCCCAGAAAACTGAGCGCCGTCTCGCCAAGAATCATCCCAGGAATGGCGAGGGTTGAAATGACAATTATATGACTGTAGCAACCGGGCAGAAGATGGCGCATGATAGTATAAAAATGACCGCAATTTGCGGCGCGCGCCGCCATCACAAAATCCTGCTCGCGGTAGGCGAGTACCTTCCCGCGCACCTGCCGCGCTAAACCACCCCAGCCTATCAGCGACAAAATGATGGTGATGCCGAAATAGACCTGGACGCTTGACCACCCCGGGGGAAGCGCTGCCGCGAGAGCCATCCAGAGGGGAATGGAAGGAAATGCCGCGAGAAGTTCGATGAGACGCTGAATGAGATTATCAATCCATCCTCCCCAATAGCCGGAAACCGTCCCTAAAATCGAACCGATAAATAGGCTGAGAAAGACACCTACAAGCCCCACTGTCATTGAGACACGTCCACCATAGATAATTCGCGACAGCAGGTCGCGCCCCATCCTATCAGTGCCCAAAAGAAACATCGGCCCATCCGACCCAAAGAGATGTCGTTTGCCTTCAGTATCTTTGTAGAAAAGTTTGATGGGGTAATTTTGAGACGGGTCAGGCGTAAACTCAAGCTCTAGCGTTTCGGGATTCCTCGTAGACTTCAGACCATAGATATGAAATCCCTTATCAAACGAAAAATGAATCTTTTGCGGCGGAACATGGCGCAAACGCATGTTGATAGTATTGTAGTGATACGGCGCAAAAAATCCAGCAAAGATGACGATGATGTAAAAGACAATCAGAATAGCGCCCGATACTATTCCAAGTTTACTCTTGCGGAAGCGCCGCCAAATAAGTTGACGATAACTAAGTTCTCCAAGCCTCGTCAACAGCTCTTCGTCTATCTCTTCAGTTTCATCTTCTGTAATTCTGAAAATTTCGTCATTCATATCGAATTCTCGGATCCACCCATGCAAGGGCGATATCCGCAAACAGATTTCCAATAATCAGTAAAATACTGTACATCATGATGAGCGTCCCAGCAAGGTAGATATCCTCATTGAGGAGCGCTCGGAAGAGCAATGGGCCAACAGTTGGCAGACCGAGCACAATCGACACAATCGTCGCGCCTGAGATGATACTGGGAAGACTCATGCCAAGAATGCTGACCAACGGATTAATCGCGATTCGGACGGCGTGTTTTATCACCACCACGCTTTCCTTCAGTCCCTTTGCGCGTGCTGTCTGCACAAACGGTTGTCCGAGCACATCCAGTAGATTTCCGCGCATAATCCGCATCAGCGCTGCTGTGCCATTCAATCCAACAACAATCACGGGAATCCACAGATGATTGAGCAAGTCGTTCAGCTTGCCGAACGTCCACGGAGCGCCTTCGTAATATGCAGAAAACAACCCGAACAGTGGAATATCAAACACTTTGAATATGAACACCATCAATGCTAACGCTACGAGGAACGCGGGCAATGACATCCCCACGAAAGCAAGAAATGTAAGGGTATTGTCCGACCACTGGTATTTGTGTGTCGCCGAGTAGATTCCAACAGGAATCGCAATGATATAGGTAAAAATCAGCGAGCCGATTGATATGAGCAGCGTGTAAGTGAGACGCTCCCATATCAGTTCATTTACCTCACGTTCGTATTCAAAAGATTCGCCGAAATCTCCCCTGACAAACCCGGATAGCCATTTAAAATAGCGCATCCACATCGGCTTATCCAGTCCGTATCGGACGCGTAGCTCTTCCACACGCGCAAGCGAACTGCTATCGCCGAACTCCTCTTCCAACTGTTGGATCTTTCTGTCGAGATAGTCGCCCTCTGGAAGTTGAATGATTATGAATCCGATGATTGAAATGGCAAAAAGCGTTGGTATCGCAATCAGAATACGTCGAATGATATAAGTAATCACCGTTGTTTCTCCTCACATAGAGACCAAGTTTTTCCGAAAAACTTGGTCTCTGAACCTTTTATTTGCCGTTTGGGATTAAGTCAATTATATCATGTTTTTTATGCAAAGTCAATTTCTGATGGAAGTAGTCGTGATTTACCCCCAGTTTTAATTGTGATTGATGGTATGTATGAGAAATTCTTTCTATTTCTGATTTGAGACGGTATACTTACTGTTGGCAAATAAATTTTCTCATAGTAATAAGTAATGAAATCGAATCGTCATAGTAATCCTATCTGTTTAATCATAAATATTGGTCGTATTTTTAAGTTACGGAGTAATACCAAAAGTAGTCTTAAAATATCTTCGGGACGTTGTGAAACTGCTTTAGGCGAGAAGAAAAAAACCTATTGGCTTCCGTGTTTGAAAAACAGCATCTTGGTAATTATTGCCATCACTTTAGCTGATGTGCGTGATGTCAATGAAATTAAAGTTGCCAATCTCATTCTTTTTTGGTATCATAAATAATTGGTTATAGCGAAGGAGGCTATTTTTCATGAATCTTATAATTATTATCGCCGACACGTGGCGGGCAGATTATCTCGGATGTTACGGCAATGATTGGATACAAACCCCCAATCTCGACCAACTTGCCGCCGAGGGTGCTGTTTTCACCAATTGCTACGCCGATGGGTTGCCAACTATCCCCGCCCGTCGGGTGTATTTTACCGGCAAAAGTATCTTACCGATGGAAAACGGATGGCGTCCGCTCTATCCTCATGATGTGACAATCGCAGAGGTACTACAGAAACACGGATTCACCACGGGGTTCATCGCGGATACTTACCACTACTTCAAGCCCAATTTGAATTTTCATAAAGGTTTCAATTCCTGGGAATGGATTCGCGGTCAAGAATCCGACCAATGGCAGTCCGGCCCGAAAGGGAAATTCGACCCCAAGAAGCATATACCCGAACATCTCTGGAACGAAAATTACGACCGCTTAATGCGCCAATACCTGATGAATACCCAGGACTGGCAAGCCGAAGAGGATTACTTCTGCGCGCAATCCTTTCGAGCGGGGATGCGTTGGCTTGAACGAAACGTTGACCAAAAGCCGTTCATGCTCTGGATTGACACATTTGACCCACATGAACCGTGGGACGCGCCACAACGTTTCCAGAAAATGTACTACGACAACTATCCGTGTGAGCGGTTCCTGTTCGGATATGGCGTGCGTAGGCAAGACATTCGCCCCGATGACATTCCTGCTATAAAAGGACTTTACGCCGCGGAAGTCACATTTGTTGACCGATGGATTGGTCGCTTTCTTGAAAAAGTCCAGGACCTCGGGCTTATGGACGACACTATTATCGCTTTCAGCACCGACCACGGCACTCATCTCGGCGAATTGGGCTGCGTGCAGAAAACCCCCGCCCTGCTCAATTCATGCGTTGCGCGACTGCCGTTAATCGTGCGACATCCAGACTCACAGTTTGCCGGCAAGCGCGTCGATGCGCTGGCGAATGCCGTCGATTTCATGCCCACTTTTCTCTCGATGCTCGGTGTCGAAGGGTCAGAGGAGATGACCGGCAAAAACTTTTGGAAACTGGCAACCGGTGAGACAGATGCAATTTATGAGCGCGTGTTCACAGGATTTGGGACGTTCGCTGCCGTTCGCGACCTGCAGTGGCATTACTTCCAACACATAAAAGGAGAAAATCCAGGCAAAGGACCGTGCCTTTATGACCTCACGAATGACCCAGGAGAAACAACCAATGTCGCAGATGAACATTCCGATGTTGTCTCTCAGATGCGAAGTTATATTGAAGAACGATTTGAAGTTAATCTGTTTCGTGATGCGTAATACGTGAAACGTGATGAGTGAACGGAATTCGGAATTACAAGGAGAATAAATCATGACAAGTCGAGAAATTGTAAAAACGAGTCTTGCATTCGCCGGTCCGCCGCGTATTCCCTACGGAATGGGCGGCGGCTTCCCGCGCGACATGGCAAGTGTAGGCAGAAAAAGCGCGCCGAACAGCCGCGCGCGAGGTTGGAAGGAATACGACGGTTACTGGGAGATGTACGACGAATGGGGCAACGCCTGGCGGCGTCTGGAAAATATCACCAAAGGCGAAGTCTACAAAGGCGTGATTGAGGAAAGTTGGGACCTGCTGGACACGTATGAGTTTCCGGAGACAGATGGTATGGAACTCTACGAGGAGGCAAAAGTTCGATGTGAAGAATATCACAAGCAAGGCTATTTTGTTCTAGGCGGCGTGGGATGGCCGTTCAACATCGCTCGATACATGCGCCGGATGGAGAATTTCCTCGCTGATGTGGCAGCGGAGAAAGAACGTGTGAAAGAACTACTGCAAAAGATTACAGACATACTGGAAGTTGAAATCTATCGCCTTGCTGATGCAGGGGTGGACGGCATCATGAGCGGCGAGGATTGGGGGACGCAGGACCGGCTCCTGGTCAGTCCAGCGTCGTTCCGAGAAATATTTAAGCCGTGCTTCCAACAACTTTGCGGCGCAGCACACAGCCGTGGACTTTCTGTCTGGTTTCATTCATGCGGGCATGTGACGGAGGCTTTGGAAGATTGGGTCGATGCGGGTATCGACGTCTGCCAATTTGACCAGCCGGAACTGCACGGCATCGATTATCTGTCGGAGAATTTCGGTGGACGCATGCACTTTTGGTGTCCCGTAGATATCCAGAAGACACTCCAGACGCGAGATGTTGTAAAAATCGAAGCCGCAGCAAAGGAATATGTGGAAAAATTGGGCCGCTTCGGTGGAGGGTTCATCGCCGGTTACTACGGCTCCAATGAGGCGTTGGGCCTCGACCCAAAATACCAGAAAGTCGCCTGTGAGGCTTTTATGAAATATGGTGACCCTGCTCCTAAACGATAGCTGAAAAGTAGAGCTAACATGAATAATAGGCTTCAACATGCGGCGTAAATAACTTTAAAAAATAAAACTATAAGAGCTTTTAAAGTAGGCTTGTAGAGCTTGTCGCTTCACTGCGTTCAAGCACAGGCCTGGCGCT
>DTYX01000905.1 GCA_012961655.1 Candidatus Poribacteria bacterium | reverse complement strand
CTTCCGTACAAAGCTCCGAAGAGGGTAAACCTTGGGATGGAAAGAGCCCCCTCTCAGAGGTTGTAGAGAAAGATAGATAGAATTGAACTCCGAAAACCAAAGAAACTATATTGGATGGTTGGAAGGGAAGGAATATACTCTCTTCCAATCATCCATCCATTTATTCTTCCATAGAGGTGAAGATTATGTCACCGAGAGAAAGGGTGCTAGCTGCTATAAATTTAGAAACACCAGATAGAACGCCCTGCGACTGCTGGGCTGAACCTCCGACTTTGAATCATCTGCTCGCCTATACGGGATTGAAAGATGAGGAACGTTTGCTTTCCGAGCTTTCTGTGGACATAAGGCATTTAGGCGTCTCCACAATTGGTGAACGTTCGGATTCCTATTCGTATGCTGGAAATCGTGACGATGCTCCTCTGCTGGAGCGTGAGATTGGTGATGGTGTTTACCAAAACTTCTGGGGTGAACGTTACGTTTATCAAAATACAAAATGGGGTCCATACCGACAAGACCTGCCTGGGGCACTTGCTGATGCAAAAAGCATTGAAGAGATAGAAGAATTTCCATGGCCTACTCCCGACATATTTGATTATAGCGGACTAAAAGAGCAATGCAGTCTTCTTGAGCAGTATGCTATAATCTACGGATTCGCTGATATTTGGCAGCGTCCAGGCTTGGTAAGAGGCTGGGAGAACATGTTCTTAGATCTAGTAGACCATCCAGATTGGGTTCACTTTCTCTGTCGCAAGTTTACCGATTTCTATCTCGAAGACTATACACGTGCGATGGAAGCTTCTGAAGGTAAGATTGATATCTTTCTGATTTTAAGCGACCTGGCAGGTCAAAATGGACCGCTTATTTCACTCGATATGTTTCGTGAGTTCGTTGCTCCTTATATTAAGGAGATGGTTGACCTGATTCATAGTTTAGGAGCTTTTGCTTTATATCACAGCGACGGAGATGTCAGCATGTTCATCCCGGACCTTATTGACATGGGAGTTGATATACTTGACCCTATCCAGCCTACAGGTGAAAATATGTCTCCAGAACGTTTGAAAGCTGATTTTGGTGAAAGATTGTGTTTTCACGGAGGCATTGATATACAGGAACTTATGCCTTACGGTACTCCTCAGCAGGTGAAAAGTGAGGTGCGAAGGTACTGCGAAATACTAGGCAGTGGAGGTGGCTACATCCTGGCACCAGGTCATCTATTTCAGCCTGACGTGCCGATGGAGAACATCATAGCGTTCTACGAAAAGAGGAATAGAAACCCAAATATTGACTATTATTAGGGGCAAGGAGAATTTATAGATGAAATTTGTGTTTCTCGGAACATCGGCAGGAGAACAATATCCTGCCTTTTGGTGTCGATGCGAGAATTGTTCAAAAGCGCGCCAAAGAGGAGGAAGAAATATAAGAAAGAACTCCTGCGCCTTCATTTCACCCGACACCTTAATCGATTTTCCCCCAGAAATCTTTATGCAGGCTGAGAGGTTTTCTCTTCAAGTAATTTCAGCTGAATACCTCCTTGTTACGCACTCGCATGAAGACCATTTTTATCCCTGGATGCTAGGCTGGCGAAGGATGCCTTCTGATGTGACACTGCCGCCTCCAAAAAACGTTGTCGGTCCGAGATTCTCTCCCCTTAAGACTCTTCACATATACGGATGAATATAAGAAAGGTCGAAAAAGCTTATCTGCTCTTCCAACGGGACGGCTTGTTAAAGAAGGATGCTCTCTTTTGTATTTCGCATATAAGTCCCCATTTTACGCCTCTGCATGATGAAATAGCACCGATTATGGCTGAAAAGGGAATTACCGTTGCCTACGACGGAATGGAGGTGATACTATGAAAATTACATTCATCGGAAGTTCAACTTGCATTCCTGATTTGAAATACGAGACAGCATCCTTTGTTATAAACGGGAAGCATCTTGTGGACACAGGATGGAACGCTGTTTTAAAGATGCGTGAATATTCAATAGAACCTCTCTCTATCAAATCCTTGATAATTACGCATCTTCACCAAGACCATTACATTGGACTGCCACAGTTCCTATTCTACATGGGATTAAAGAAGCGCACTGAGGCATTGCATATCATTGGACCTAAAGAACACTTAATGCAAGTAGTTAACTCCGCATTTGATTTCCTCCAGATTTCTCGATTCCCTGAGTTGGAGGTCTCTTCCTTGCTTGTGCCTTTGAGCCCAGGCCAAACCTTCGAAGAGGAGGAACTCCATTTTTCAACTTGCGCTGCAAAACACGTCTCGGGCAGTGGCGCTCCAGAAAATGCGTTGGCTTATAAGGTGATTGAAAGTACCACAAAAAAAAGCTTTGCCTTCACCGGCGATACTTCCTTTCACCCACCCATTGCAGAATTCGCAAAAGGTTTGCCGCTGTTAATTCACGATGCAGCTCACACCTCACCGAAAGATGCAGCGAGGATTGCTAAAATGGCAGAAGTAGAACGCCTTTTTTTAATTCATTACTCTCAAGAAAGAGCTTCAAGTGTGCTTGAGGAAGCTCAAGAGGTATTTGAAAATTCTTTTCTTGCCCGTGAAGGTGAGACAATTGAGTTGTAACAAAATCGATAAATGAAATATCTAAATTCACTCAAAAAAACAAAGCTGCAACTGGGCAGGTGTGAAAAACCGCGCCCCGTAGCAAAGCCACGGGCTATATATATCAGCCTTACCTTTTAATCCTTACCCAAAAGACGAGATGAGCCCTATCTACGAGGCGGTGGCTGAACAAATCGTGAGGGAGACAGAGGTCAAGAGAGGCTACTGTTTTTTGTTGGGCTGCGGAACGGGAAGGCTGGCGTTTGAACTGGCGAAGCGTACGGAACTGATAATCTACGGGATTGAACCGGACAGGAAAAATGTTGAAAAAGCAAGAGCAGCCCTTGACGCCGCTAGTCTATACGGAACAAGGGTGACCGTAGGTCTTGGCTCTTTGTCTGACCTTCCATACTCGGACTATTTCGCCAACCTGATTGTCTCTGACGAAATGCTTTTGTCGGGTAACGTCCTTGGTTCAGCAGAGGAGATTTTCCGGATTTTAAAGCCTTGCGGAGGTATTGCCTATCTCGGTCAGTCTAAGCAGGCATCGGAGCTACGGAGACGCCTTGAGGCAGAGAACCTACGACAGTGGCTTTCCAAAGCTGGAATTACCGATTCTTCGCTTCGCTCGAGGACAGGCTTCGAGGTGACGGAGGAAAACGGTGTATGGGCGAAGATTGAGCGCGGTCCCTTGCCGGGCGCAGGGAGTTGGACCCACCAGTATGCCAACCCATCAAACACCGCCTGCTCAGATGACCAGCTCGTAAAGTGTCCTCTTTGGGAGCGGGAGATAGAGGGAGCGATTCGCACGGGCATGGGTAGCGAGTGTGGCAACTTGGCGGCTACCGACGACAGCCTTTTCGTGGCTGTGGGTGAAAAATGCCTCCGTCTGGATGCAGAAACAGGTGACAATAGAATGACCTACTTCTTGCCACCTTCCCCTGTAAAACACTTAGCCATCAACCTCGGCGCGCCAGGCGACCGGAGGGACAAAAACGGAACTCTGTGGCTCTCTTATCCTCGTCCTTCGCTGCCGCTCGTTCTCAAGTTCGACATGCAGACTACTATCTTGCCCAATCTAGGCTATTTCCAACTTAACCCAGAGGGTGTGCGAATCGAGGGGACGGACAAGCCCTGGCTATTCTCCTACGGCTGCTGTGGTCTGTCTCGGTGTGTTATTCCGTTGATTGCGAAGGGAAAAGAACCAGGCATCTACACGGTGCGGCTGGGCTTCGCTGAGTTGGCCGACGTCCGCGAGGAGCAACGCGTCTTCGACATCAAACTTCAGGACAGAGTCGTTCTGAAGGACTTTGACATCTTCAAGGAAGCAGGTGCGCCGAACAAAGCTGTCATCAAAGAGTTCAAGGGGATGAATGTGAAAAAAGAGCTCTTACTCGAACTCGTCACGAAGGCTGTGAACCCTACGGTGACCCAGGCGCCGATGCTCAACTTCATCGAAGTCGTAAGGGAGGATTAGGCAACCGGTGCGCCGCGAGGCGCAAGGTGTAATGCCGTGAATGATACAATATAAGATTACACAAAACAAGTAACGTCGTAAGCATGGGACAATCAATATCTAATTGACTTTTGTTGCTTCCTTTGCTAAACTAATTGTACATTACCCAAAAAACTTTATTAGGTGAAAAGATGAATAGGTTTTGGTAGAATATGTCCGTCCAGTTTTGGTTGTAAAGAAAGGCAATCCGCTCAATCTGGAAAAGAACGATGATCTGGCTCGTCCCGGTCTAAAAGTCGCTTTACCGAACCCGAAATACGCCACCTGCGGAGAAATGGTTGAAAAGCTTTTCAAAAACTTGTTGAGGAATTCCTGAATTTTTCTAAGATTTACGGAGAGGCAATCTTCGAAGAATTCGGATTTACGAAGTAGGGAGACAATGCGAAACAAAATAATAATTTTTTTAGGCGTAATAGGTGTAATTTTCCTCGCGTTAGTCATAGTATACTTTCGTCGTGGCGAGATAAAGGAAAAACAGACAGAAAAGAAATTACTCTTCTATTGCGGAGCAGGTCTACGTCCTCCTGTAAGTGAGATTGTTAAAATATTCTCCAGAGAACACAATGTGAAGATTGATTGCACTTATGCAGGAGCTGCTACTCTCCGGATCCAAATACAAGTGACAAAAAGGGGAGACTTTTTATGTCGGGTGATGTCTCCTGGATAGACCTGCTTGAGGCTGCCGGGCTTGTCGCATCTAAGCATACTGTCTGCTCTTTTATTCCAGCAATCCTTGTAAAAAATGGCAATCCTAAAAATATCAAAAGTCTCAAAGACATTGTAAAACCGGGAATAAGGTTGGGGCTTGGTGTCCCTGAGGTACTCCCCATCGGTAAAATAGCTATCAGAATTTTTGAAAAGAACAAAATCAAAATGGAAGAGGTTAAAAAGAACCTCGCGTTTAACCTTAAAACAAAGGAGGAAAATAACAATGAAATTGTCATGTAGAGAGGGAATGGTCCCAGGTGAAACACTTAAAGAGAAGTTTAAGAATCTCGAAAATTGGGGCTATGAAGGAATTGAAATAACAGGAAATGTTAAAGAGAGAATAGAAGAGATTAAGGAAGCAGAAAAAGAGAGCAAGGTGAAAGTAAGCACAATCGCAGGAGTGGGTGGCTGCCTTCTAAGTCCAGAAAGGGAAGAGAGAGAACGTGCCTTATCGGATATGAGGGAATTGCTCCCACTCTGTTCAGAATTAGGAGCAGTAGGTGTTATATTCGTACCGATATTCGGAGGAGCTCGCCTCCCAGACCTATCACCTCTTTTTAGCACGGTCGAACTTGAAAAAGAGTTATTGATTGAACAACTCAAAGTTGTTGCAAAGGATGCAGAATCCTCAGGCTCCTTCCTTTTGTTAGAGCCTCTAAACAGGTACGAAACCCATTTTATAAAGACGCTTGCAGACGGCGTTGAAATTTGCAAAGCCGTTTCAAGTCCAAACATCAAGATTATGGCTGACTTCTTCCACATGAACATTGAGGAGGAGGACATCGCCCAGAGCCTCAAGCAAGCGGCTTCTTACGTG
>DTYX01000904.1 GCA_012961655.1 Candidatus Poribacteria bacterium | reverse complement strand
CTTCTTAGAAGCCTTATCATTCGGGGTATACCAGTCATATATTCCATTATTCCATTTTTGCCAGATAAGATATAATGAGCGGATTCCGTTCTGAATGTACCCCCAATTTAATGTTTTCTGAAGTTACAAAGACCTATATTATCTTTATCAACACTCGATATCAAAAAGCCCTAAAACATTAGTTTCAACCAAAAGTTTACTAATTTAGTCAACATAGTGATACTAGTGTACATTAAAAACTATTTTTTTGTCAAGGAATTTATCGTTTTTTCAAAGGGATTCGACCGTGTCTATGTTTATCTCCATAACCTTGGGGAAGAAAAGGTCTATGTTTCCAGGGTATTTCTGGATGGTGAAGAGGTGACAAAGCTTTGCTCCATTCCCTCTCGTGAGGTCCTGCCGGGTGAAAAACTGTGTATCACGATAAATCTGGAAAAGCCATTGACTCAAGGGGAATATGTTGTGATAAATATTACCACTGCTAACTATACGGTCGAAGGTCCCATTAAGGCTGAAGCTATAACGAGGGTATTCAGTCATTTCCCAATCTGCTTTGAGAACGGAGAAACAGACCCCGGGCTTTACATGAATATGGAGAGCTATTTCCTTTCATATCCCACCGGTGAATCCAAGAGCATTGAGGTGGAGGAATCTGGGGAGAAGGCGTATCACATATCGGACTGCCCGATGCATGCGCATGAAAACCTGATAGCCGCTGGAAGGTATATACTTTCGAGGGCTGATGCCTGCAGAGCGTTTGACGCCCGCCATCCTGTCCATGCGGGGATTTGTAGGATAAATATGTTAAGAGGGTACGCTTTATTCGGAGAAACGGCTGACGTTACGCTTATAAATCCGAACGTCAAATTGGATTATTCCACTGAAACACTTGCTAGATTGGCGAAGAAGACTTTCGAACCTCGACCGTTGCAGACTATGGTTATCCTATCTAAAAATCCCCCTTACTTCGAATACAGATACCCTACTCCTGAGGAGGTGCGGTTGATGGTCTACTACTCGGTCTCGGCAGGTTCCAAAGGGATTTTCTACAGGGGACGTCCTCCGACTGAGGAACTTAAGAACGTCGTTCGGACCCTCAATGGGGAGCTGCAAATACTAAAGCGTTTTTTGAAAATCGGCGAGCCAGTATCTATGGCGGAGCAAGCTTTAGCAAAAGCTGAGGAACTTCTCTCTCTTGCACCCTATCTTTTTGAACGAGCCAGAGCGTTGAAGGCGTTAAACAGGATGGAGGTCGCCATCTCAAAATTCCAAAAGGCGTCCGAAATGCTGAAATCTCAAGATAAAACGATGGAACTTTTCAGGTATGCTGTACGGTTGGAAGGACGTGAGGATAGGGAAATTTGTCGAAGGTTTGAATCTGTCATTAAAGAAATTCCAGATAAGAAAACAACTATTTTTCTTCAGGACGCCCTCGTAGAGTGTTATGAGAATCTTGCTGAATACACGTTGGCAAGGGAGGCTTTCGCCAAATACATCTCCTTGGTGGAAAAAACAGAGGGGGTGGAGGAAGCTGACCTAAAGGTAATGCGAAAGGCTGATGAGTGGTTTCAGGACGGAGAGTATGCGGAGGGTGCCAGATGGTATGCTGTTTTGGTTGATAGATTAACTGATAGAGGGGCTCAGCCTGTCTGCGTGCCTCGCACAGGCAGGGATGAACAAATACTTCGCGCTTTGGTGAAGCTTCGTGAATGTTATGAAAAAGTATCCGGGTATTGCGATGATAAACCGCTTCTTACGGCTGGGCACATAAAATTCATTAGTTATGATTGTCCATGGAATGAACAAGTTGAAGAGTCTTATGATTACTTGAGGAATTTATACGCTAATAATCAGGATTTCCAAAGTGTGATAAGAGTGAACCAGGTTTATCTAACTCGTTATCCAGATGCGGCTGCATCTGCGGAATTGCAATATCAGATAGGAATTCTGTATTTTGTCCAGAATCAGGTTGAAGAAGCTTTGTCCGCATTCAAGAAAATGGTGGAAAATTATCCCAACGACGAACTTGCAAATATGGCTAAGGTGTATATTCAATTTAACAGAAGAAGCCGACGGAGCTCTTTTAGTAGACCCAAAGACAGAGAAAACAACGGTGCTAAATCTTGTGGGCTCTGTACTTCTCAAAATTTGTGATGGAAAACTGTCCCGAGAAAAAATGGTTGAAGTCCTAAGAGAGAAATATCCTGAAAAACCCGTGCGCGCCATCGAAGCGGATATAGCTCGCTTTCTCGTGCAATTGAGCAATGTCATAGAGCCAGATAATATCCCCGATGGCGCTAGTAAAAATATTCTGGCATACGTATGTGCGCCCCCTCGGTCAGTAGGTTTCATGATAACAAACGCTTGCAACTTGCGGTGCAAACACTGTTCATCTTCTAAAGCCTTTAGAAGATGAACTCAGTACCGATGAATGGCGGAGAGTTGTGAAAGATTTGGCGGAGATAGGTGTATCCGCTGTTGCCTTGACCGGCGGGGAACCCTTCTTGCGTGAAGATATCTTTGATATAATAGAAAAGATTATGGAATGTTCTATGGGGTTGCAGATAAACACCAATGCTACGCTCATGACAGAGGAAGTCGCTAAAAAGCTTTCAACTCTGCCTCGCCGGCCTTCTATCATAGTTGGACTTGACGGCGCCAGCTCCGAAACGCACGACCAACTCCGGGGTGAGGGGACATTTGAGAAAACCATCAGAGGGCTGACAATCCTCCAGAAGTACGGGGTCCCTTTCAAGGTTTTTACCGTCTTAACGAAGTATAACTGCCATGAGTTTGAGGAGATACTTCTCCTTGCGAAACAGGTTGGAGCGTATCAAATTGATATCACGTTCGTCGTCGGAACCGGACGGGCGCACTGTTATTCACCGGAGTTCTATTTCCCAAACGAGGAGAGGGCAGACATATTTGAAGAGGTTGAAAGTCTGTCACATAAATATTCTGGATTTGTAGGCGGGGCTTGTCTGCAACAGGCGCAGAGAGTTAGAGCTTCTCGTGAGGGCGTTGATATGTACTACCCTCAAAGCGGCAAGTTGTTTTCCTGTGGGGCAGGGGTCATGGGATGCACAATTCAGCCTAAGGAAATTTAGCCACGGATTAACACAGATGAAACGCAGATAAAAAGAAAGAAAAATAATCTGTGAAAATCCGTGAAAATCAGTGGCTAAAAAGATATGCGGAGAACCTTTTCTACGCTGGCAGGACGTTTTAAGCATCAGTCGCCATGCGAAGGAAAGAGGACTTCGCATGGCTATTGAGACGAACGGTACGCTTATCAACGATGAATTGGCGGATGCCTTGGTTCAAGCAGGAGTTAGTTTTATTTCGATAAGCCTTGACGGAGCTACCGCGGAAACTCACGAAGCTATCCGTGGGGTTCGAGGATGCTATGAGGATGCTGTCCGTGAGATTGAAAGGTTATCGTCCCGTGGAATCCACGTCCAGATTATTACAGTGCTAACCAAAAGGAACATCCATGGATGGCAGGATATATTAGAGTTGGGAAAGGAACGAGGGGCAGGTTCCGCTAAGTTCAATTTGCTGACCGAAATCGGTCGAGCAGAATCTATAGCTGAAGATGAGAAGGTCTTAATCGAAGAATACATAAGGCTTCATGATGAAATTCAACTCAAAAAAGATGAATTTATTCAGTGTCTAGTCAGCGCCCCAATGGCTTTTAAAAAAGTGGAAGACCTTGCCAAAGGAGGGATTAATCGTGGATGTCCCATCCTGAACCTTCTCAGCGTACTGGCGGATGGCAGCCTCTCCATTTGCGGCATGGGAGTGCATAAGGAGAGATTT
>DTYX01000903.1 GCA_012961655.1 Candidatus Poribacteria bacterium | reverse complement strand
TTTTAATATATACTTTATCACTTAAATTATTTTAGTAAACTTTAATCGAAGTTTTCATTTCAGTTTGAAAGAAAAGAGAGATGATATGAAGATATCAGCGAAATGTGAATATGCATGTCGAGCGGTATTAGAATTATCCCTTCAATTTAGAGGTAATGTACCAATACAGCTCCAAACCATCGCTGATAATCAAAATATTCCTGAAAAGTATCTTGTACAGATACTACTTCAATTGAAGGGCGCCGGTTTTGTCGCTAGTATCAGAGGTAAAGAAGGAGGATATTATTTGACGAAACCACCCAATAAAATAACTCTGGGTGAGATTATAAGAGAGATAGATGGCCCGCTTCTATCTATTAATAGTGCGGATAATTCAACAGAAAGCGCGCGTATTTTGAAGGGGATTTGGCAAAATCTGGAGAGCAGTATTAGTCGTATTGTTGATAATACGAATTTTGAAGAGATATCTAATGAAGTAGAACGATTAAAAGCCGCGGGAATATATTATATCTGAGAGTTGACAACTCTTTTTGTCAAAGACTCGTCGATGCAAGATAGGGGAGAAAAGATGGTAAAAACATACAGGGAAATTAACGAAAAGATCAAAAAGGGTGAAGCAGTTATTGTTACCGCTGAAGAAATCATCGACATAGTAGAGGAAAAAGGGACTGCAAAAGCTGCACGGGAAGTTGATGTTGTCACCACAGGTACTTTTGGGACAATGTGTTCCAGCGGAGCATTTCTAAATTTCGGACATTCAAATCCCCGCATGAAAATCCAGAAGGCATGGCTGAATGGTGTCAGAGCTTATGCCGGTTTAGCCGCTGTCGATGTTTATCTCGGCGCCACAGAAGTGCCTGATGATGACCCGTTGAACAGAGTGCATCCTGGGGAGTTTCGATATGGCGGAGGACATGTAATCGAAGATTTAATTGCAGGTAAGGATGTTAAACTCACCGCTATCGCTTACGGTACCGATTGCTATCCGCGCAGAAAATTGGAGACCTGGATTAACATCGAAGACCTTAACGAAGCTGTGCTGACTAATCCACGAAACGCCTATCAGAATTATAACGTCGCAGTCAACTTATCGGAAAAAACGATATACACTTACATGGGGGTTTTAAATGCCAACTTAGGCAATGCCAACTATTGTTCAGCGGGACAACTTAGTCCGCTGCTGAATGACCCGTATTATAAGACGATTGGAATTGGCACACGCATCTTCCTTGGCGGTGCACAGGGATATGTCTATTGGCATGGCACACAGCATAATCCTACTGTTGAACGTACAGAAGGCGGGGTTCCTAAAGGTGGCGCAGGCACAATATCAGTAGTTGGCGATATGAAACAGATGAGCTCTGAATGGATACGCGGCGCGTCTTTTTTAGGCTATGGAACCAGTTTGACGCTTGGAATTGGCATTCCAATTCCGATTCTCAACGAGGAAATCGTCCGATACACCGCCGTCAAAGATGAAGATATCGTCGCGCAAATAGTCGATTACAGCGACGTATATCCGAACATGAAACCCGACAGCCTCGGTGAAATCGATTACAAAAGTCTCAAAAGTGGGAAAATAATCGTTGAAGGTAAAGATGTCCCAACATCCCCGCTGTCCAGCTACAGCAAAGCGAAACAGATAGCTCAACTCCTTAAAGAGTGGATTCAAAAGGGCGAATTTCTGCTAAGCGAACCGGTCCAGCTTCTCCCTTCTGCTGATTCTGGATACGCCTTTAAATCACTGAAAATGAGACCAATTGAAGAACAGTAAATTAAAACCTCCCAGAGATTTTCAATCTTTGGGAGGCTTTGATTTCAATTAATATTGACTATGTTGATAAAGGTAATTTACTTTAAGATTTGAGGGGAGGCTAATAGTGAGACGTGAAGCTTTTTTTCTTCACATTTCACTTTGCCTATGGTAACTCTTGATTAGGGAGCAGGATAAGAATGAACATTGACGAAATAGTTGAAAAATGGTCTGTACTAGATACCGAAGATTTATTAAGAGATATTTTTCAACAATTTGGAATAAAAGCGGCGATAGGAACGTCATTCCAAAAAACAGGTTTGGTGGCCATTGATATTGCGTCAAAAATTGCAGATAATTTCAGAGTATTTACTATTGATACTGAAAGGCTTTTTCCCGAAACATATCAGTACATTAGACAGATAGAAGAACTCTATTCAGATAAGCTCCATAATAATAAAATAGAGGTCTATAAGCCAGATTCACGTATTATTGAAGCAATGGTAAAGCAACATGGGGAATATCTCTTCTTTGATAGTCCTGATAAAAGAGAGCTCTGCTGCAAAAACAGAAAAGTTCTGCCGAACAGTGAAGCGTTAAAAACTATGGACGTATGGATTACCGGTCTGCGAGCGGACCAATCGGCATACAGAGGTAAACTAAAGAAGATTCAGGTGCTTCCCGCGGACGGAAAGCAAATCATCAAAGTTGCGCCGCTGTTTTACTGGACTGAAACGGACATAGACGCATACATTGAAAAGAGAAATCTGCCGATACACCCACTCTACTCAGAAGGATATAAAACGATCGGTTGTATTATATGCACCACACCTGTTCGACTCGGTGAAAATGACAGAGCTGGCAGATGGAGATGGGAAAAACAGTTAAAAAATTTGCCAAAGGAATGCGGACTTCATTATCAAAATGGCGCAGGGATATAGTGAAACTTGACAAATAGGATTTTTCGCAAAAATGCAGATATCTGAATTATTCTTGCATCAAATTATTCATCATGTTAAAATTGAATATCCCAACGAAGCATGTGGAATTCTGGCTGGAACGGACAACGCAGTGTTGAAAGTTTATCAGATGACAAACGTGAATAATAGCCCAGATAGCTATTTCATGGCACCGACAGAACAATTGCGTGTTATGAAGGATATACGTCAATTGAATTATGAATTTATCGGCATCTATCATTCTCACCCAAATACAGGCGCATACCCTTCAAAAAGAGATGTAGATATGGCGTACTATCCAGAAGCGGTTTATGTAATAATTTCACTGAAAGATTGGGAGAAACCTGACGTAAAAGCCTTTAGAATAATTGATGGTAAAATTAAAGAGGAGAGGGTAAATGCAGTTACAAAACAGAAGTAACGGAGAGTTAATAAATTTTACGTTGAACGGCAAGGAAGCATCCGTAGAGGACGGCACAACGATTATGCAGCTTTTGAAACAGAAGCGGATACGTCCACAGGTTGTCACCGTAGAAATCAACGGCGTCATTTTGGAGCGCAGCCGCTTTGACCAGACAGAGTTAAAAGCCGGCGACGAGGTCGAATTCGTCTATTTTATGGGCGGCGGCGGACGCTTGAAGCCGGCGTCTAACGTATTGGAACTGATAGGCTCTACTCCTATTGTCAAACTCAACAAGATAGTGCGGGAAAACATGGCGTATATCTACGCCAAATTGGAATCGTTTAATCCTGGTGGAAGCGTGAAAGACCGTATCTGTCTGAGCATGATAGAAGACGCTGAAAAGAAAGGACTGATAAAACCCGGCGCCACCATTGTAGAGCCGACGAGCGGCAATACGGGTATCGGGCTGGCTATGGTCGCCGCCGTAAAAGGATACAAGTTGATATTAACTATGCCAGAAACGATGAGCCTTGAGCGAATATATATCCTAAAATCCTACGGCGCAGAGATTGTCTTGACCGACGGCCCGAGCGGAATGGTCGGCGCCATTGAAAAAGCAGAACAGATAATTGCTGAAACAGCCAATAGTTTCATGCCGCAGCAGTTTATAAATCCCGCAAATCCTGAAATCCACCGTCAAACGACAGGGCGTGAAATTTTGGAAACGATGAACGGAAAACTCGATGCCTTCGTCGCTGGCATCGGCACCGGTGGTACCATAACGGGCGTTGCTGAGGCTTTGAAGGGGGAAAATCCGAATATAAAGATCATTGGGGTTGAACCGAAAAACTCCGCGGTCTTATCCGGCGGCTGCTCAGGACCGCACAAAATTCAAGGCATCGGCGCCGGATTTGTGCCGGAGGTTTTGAACCTGGATATAATCGACCAGGTGATAACCGTCAGCGACGATGACGCCTTTAAGAACTCAAGGAGATTATCAAAGGAGGAGGGCATTTTCGCCGGCATATCCGCCGGCGCGGCGACCTACGCGGCGTTGCAGGTCGCAAGCGAGCTGGGCAGCGGCAAAACAGTCGTTGTGCTTCTGCCCGACACTGGTGAAAGGTATTTCAGCATGGAACCTTATTTTGAATAGAGACAGCAAACGCATTTTCAAGAAAAATATACTGAGATACTTGGATATAGTTTGATGAGTTAGAAGAGAACGGAAGCGACAAATGGCGGCACTGAGGCGCGCCGCTACGTTTGTTTAGTAACCAACCAAGATTTGACA
>DTYX01000902.1 GCA_012961655.1 Candidatus Poribacteria bacterium | reverse complement strand
GTTAAAAAGTGGGGGTGAAATCAACATCAAGGTAGCAGAAAGTCAGTGATAATAAGCCCTCAGACTTTCCGAAAAGTCTCACCCTTCGCAAAAGGAGGTGAAATTCATGAACAGTAAAGGTTTGTGCATTGCAATTATCGGACTTTATTTCCTGCTTTTTGGCATTATCCCGACGAGCGAAGCTTATCGCTATGATTATGAGCATGAGATAACCCTCTCTCGGGAATATCGCAAGGCGAAGGACACTGATGATTTTCTGGAGAGAGGGGACGCTGAAGTTACGGAAAGCCCTATTTTTGAGGATGGCATTCGTTTATCGGCTCAAGGTTTTGAATCCGAGGAGGAACCGCGGTTTAGTCTGGCAAGCGCTATTTACCTATTTGACGTGCCAAAGAATGCAGAATCGGTGGCGATTGCGGTCAGTTATAGTAGCAACCAAGCAAGCGATGAAGTTGCCGGCCGACTGTGGGTAAGGGATGTGACCAAAGGAGATGAGGGGGAAACGCGCTATGGAGTCACATTCGCATTATCTCCGGACCGACGGCGTGAGCGAGTGCATCTGGCAGCTTCAAAATATGTCGATAAAAATGGTGTTTTAGAAGTCAATATCGTCGTCCAGGGTCGAGAAGAGTTGGATGTGGAATATATCGAAGTCGAGACTTACGAATATACTCCGAAGGTCCGCATCGTTGAACGCTATAATTATTTACCTCCGCGTCCATGGTATGACTACTACTACTACTATTACTACACCGGCCCATACTATATAGCAGTGCGGCCATATCACTACGTAGTCTATGATGGTTGGTGGCTGGACGATTGGTACGACGGTATCCGCATCAGGTTCCGTACATACCTAGGATATCACCCGCATCCCTACCGTTTTTATCGCTGTTATTGGCGGCGTCCAGTTTACGTTGTTCATCGCTATTGGTGGGATGACCCCGACCCAATCGTAGTTCATCAGTTGCCGAAATCGAGAACCGAGGTACGTTATGTCGAGTCGAGATTCAAAAGGAGACGATACTACTCGCGAAGCCGTCTGGACAGTTCAAGTTCCCAATCCGGTATTAGATCGCGCCAGCATACGACGAACGATTATCGCCCGCAAAAACAACAATACGAACAACGACCATCTCAACAATGGCGAGATGCCCGCGCACGCATATCCGAATCGAGCGTAAAGCGACGCACGACCAGCACGATACAGCGTCAAGACAGAAGAAGCGTATTCCAGAGAAGTTCGGCTACGCCGTCAAATTCATCCTATCAAAAGCAGCGTCGAGTAATCCGTCAATCCCGACCGGAACGGACGAGGATTCAGCGTTCTTCGAGTCCAACCATCTATCGGCAAAAACGCCGAGCGTCATATTCTAGGTCAATTCAAACACCATCGAGAAGTAACAATGATGATGAACGTCGCAAGAGACGGAGATAAGAGGCGTGAAACGTGAAAAGTGATTATTCTATTACTTTTCACGTTTTACGTTTTCCACCCAATCCGCCATCAACTTCCCTGTTATCGGCGCCAGTGCGATGCCATCGCCCTCATGTCCAGCCGCTACTAAAAATCCTTCTGGGCCTCCGATATAACCGATAAACGGCAATCCATCCGAAGTATACGGTCTAAGCCCAGCAAAACTGCGAATGATGTGGACATGGCTCAAAATCGGCAGGATATTTTTCGCATGGCGGGCGACTGCGCGTATGCCTTCGTTTGTCGCACGCTTATCATAGCCGACAAATTCGCGCGTGCTGCCGATGAGAAGATTGCTAGCATGATGCTGTTCTAGGACTGTTCCAACCCCTAATTGCGCATCTTTGTCCTCCTGCCTTCTTGCCTCCTTGCCCCCTTGCCCCCTT
>DTYX01000901.1 GCA_012961655.1 Candidatus Poribacteria bacterium | reverse complement strand
TGGCTCAGGTGTGCGCTCGTGGTTCTGTGCAATCAGATCAATCAGCAGGTGCAACTGTTGGTGGAAATCTTTTGTACTTCAGAGGATTTCTCAAAATGATACTTTGAATATTCCACTTCGCTGATATGATGTATATCGCCGTAGAGTAGATTTTCATTCCATTTGACATCGAATATGCTATCGACATCCTGAAGATACATCGCAATTCTCTCAAGTCCGTAGGTCAACTCGACGGAGATTGGGTCGAGTTCCAAGCCGCCCATCTGCTGAAAATATGTGAATTGGGTAATCTCCGCGCCGTTCCACCATACCTGCCAACCTAACCCCGACGCGCCCAAGGTCGGTGATTCCCAGTCGTCCTCCATAAATCGAATGTCATTTTTTACAAGGTCAACGTTCAAAGCTTTCAAGCTGTTCAGATAAAGTTCTTGTATATCTTCGGGAGAGGGTTTCAGCAAAACCTGATACTGATAGTAGGCTCCCACACGATATGGATTATCGCCATAACGTCCGTCCGTGGGGCGGCGCGAAGGCTCGACGTAAGCTACCTGCCAGGGTTCCGGTCCTAACGCCCGCAAAGCAGTAGCGGGATTGAATGTCCCCGCGCCGACTTCGATGTCATAAGGTTGTTGAATGATACAGCCGTAATCCGACCAAAATTTTCCCAATGCTAAAATGATTTCTTGAAATGTCATTATAATTATCACTTTTACGTTGGATTGCACCTTGTGCTTGGTGCCTTCAGAATACCCGCACTACTTCCTAAAGCCCCTTTTTTCTAACTATTTCTTGAAGGAGAGTAAGAGTTTTTTTAAGACGATTTTTTCCCTTTAGGCACATACACTTCCAGAATGTGAGCTTCTGCTGTTCTAGGAACATAATCTCCAAAGATTGCCATTCCGCAGCCTCCTTTAGGCAAATGGTGTTGTCAAAGGTTTCTATTTTAATGACCATTTTGTGAGATGTTAGTTATAAATTCCAAGCTCTTGAATTGTCTTTCCAGTTGGAAAGAGATGAAAGTCGAAAGGATCTTTTTTAGCTCCTGCTTGACAGCATCTGATGCGTTAATGCGCTTCACAAGAGACAGGTCGAGGGTCTGCATTCTTTTCATCAATTCACAGGTACCGCGTGAAAGAGAAAGTGCGGAAACATCTTTGTAGAAACATTTGCTGCATAGCATCCCTCCTAACGGTGGGCTGAAACGGAATGTTTTTCCGGTAATGTTGCCTGAACATCCAACGCAGTTATGCAATTGCGGTCTGAATCCCATCGATGTCAACAGTTGCAATTCGTAGGCGTGAACGAGTAGTTGTGGATGAGTTACATCCTTCATGGTTGATAACGCCTGAAGTGTCAGTTGGAAAGCGGCATTATTCACCTTGCCTTCAGCGCCGGTTGCGTCAAGAAGTTCAGCGATATAAAAGGCGTAAGCTGTTTTGGTAAGGTCATCTTTTAAAGTGTTGAATGAATCGAGGATATCGAAAGAATTTATGATTTGTAAATCTTTGTGAGGACGCAAAAAGAAAACAAGGTCACCGTAGTTTAACAATTCTAAACTTCCGCCGTATCGGTTTTTGGGACGTTTGATTCCTCGCGCCACTGACCGCACTTTGCCGAAGTCCGATGTGTAGAAACTGATAATCTTATCAACCTCGCCCAATGAATGAGATTTGATAACTATGGCTTTCGTTGTCTGAACCGGCAATACTAACCTCCCCGATAAATCAGGGTGTTCCACGTGATATGTGACAAAATATTTTGGTCGGGGCGAGAGGATTTGAACCTCCGAC
>DTYX01000900.1 GCA_012961655.1 Candidatus Poribacteria bacterium | reverse complement strand
CGTCCCTCAGTGGCGACCTGTCTGCCGTTGGCACAGGCAGGCAATTGGCGGGACTGAGCCCCGCCGCTACGCCTGGATAAGGTGCTAACTGCAAAACTCGTATGATGAGACAATTTTGTAACCTACACCCAAAATCCATAGGTTGGAATCCCTAAGACAATCCCGACAATCGTCCAGAGACTTCCCATGGTAAACTCACCCAGTATCAAACCTAAAAAGAACGGAATTGCTTTGCGGTGCGCGCCTAAGCCGCCGAAGCGTAGGATAATCCACTTCAACAACCAACTGACGAAAAGACAACTCCAGGTCACATTCATGCCCCAACTTGTCGAGATAGCGAATCCTGCAGGGTGAAGCGGCCACCAGACAAATTTCATCCTCAGTAGCATTAAAATAAATGTCAGCACCACCCCAATCCCCATTGAGGTAGTATCGACCACATCGGTCCCTGTGGGTGCATTGACCCAGGCTTCCATGCGTCGCCACGGTTCGATACCGAAAGCGGTCAAGGACGGCCAGGGCGCTTTAAGTTCCATGCCTAAACGATAACCTCTGTCAATTAACGCCCAGAAAGCGGCTAACGAACCAAACGCAACGGCGAACATCATAGCAAAGAGCAAACCTTTATTGCTCGTGCGGGTGCGTTCAGCGAGCTTGAAACCCTCTAATTGATGCGGCATCGGATGGCTGCGGTAGGCTCGGTTGATGAACCAGAAGAGGGAAAACATAGCCAACGTGCCTCGCTCTATGCGGCGCGTGCCCAGCGCACGCGTGAGTATTTCGTCGGGGCCTGAATAATGCAAGTCATGGACGATTGTGCCCAATTCGGCGCGCATGCGGGTTATCGCAATGGAGATGGCATAGTAGAGGAGAAAGAAGACAGAAATAATGGATACTGATGCGCCGCCTCGATAGCAGAAAAAGAGAACAAACCCTATCGACGCCACAAGCCCGATGAAGGCCGTCCGATATCGCATCGGTTCATCGGCGTCGTCCAGGTCAGTTCGCCTGCCGATTACCTTTCGCATCACCTTTGAAAGATGCCGACGGCTCGCCCATAGCGCAATTAGACAGAGCGCGATGTACGCGCCTGAAGCTTGTTCACTCATGTAGGGAAAGCCAGGCAAACTTCGCAAACCCAACATACTCCCTGTCATCCGCAAAAATTTCCAATACCAGTAGAAAAACCAACAGGAGAAAGACAAATCTAACGGGATGAAGAATCCCAAGCCGATGGCGAAGGGATAAAAAGAAACGGGCAATCCCCCCAAAGCGTTCCACGGTTTTTCGGTGAGCAGATAGCCGAAATTCCGCACGCGGGTTCTGATTTCGGGCACAGTGGGATACAGAAAGTGTATACCGTTGAGTAAGGTCAATCCCGCGGCTATGCCGAACCCCATCCACAAAACTCTATTTTTGAAAAATTGCACGTTAGCGGTGTTTGTCATCTCTAAGGGAAGTTGAATTATGGGATAGCTTAACTTCTCCTGTTCTGTCCACCGTTTCCGCACGATGACATTGATGCACAACATGCCAAAGACAAGCGCGAAAATAAACGCAGTCCACCAAAGTACCGGCGAAGCCCATCCCCACAGTTGTTCGCTGGTGTAGAGGCTAATTCCACCTTCGTAGTATCCTCGCAAAATTTTATCGTCGCTGACCATTAGCCAACGCGGCAGGTACGGATAAAATATTTCCACCCATTCATTTTCAGCCGTAGCGAAACGGAAGGGATGCCCGAGCATCGGCACGAGTATCTCCAGCATATCATGTCCAGCAATGCCCGACGCTAATGAGACCATGACATAGATAACTAACAACTCGCTTTGGGTGAGAGCGAAATTCGGCAAGAATCTCTTTATCCCGAAATTCAAGGTGATAAGTACCAAAACGCTGAATACGACGTTGAAAAAGAGGGATATTGTGACTGGATGTCCAGAATATCTGATTACTTCCATCTCAATGACCCAGTAACAGTTGACTGGGATAAGGATAGTTGCAATCAATAGAGCGCGTAGAGTAACGCCTGGGGTTGGTCTGTGTTGTTCTTGTCGCATGAATCTCCCTGTTTTTGAATATAACGTAGCGACGTCTTCCTGTTCACTTCGTTCACCGGTTTACTTTATGTTCGTCCACTCCGAAGGTTAACATCGCCGAGTTTATCAGAAGGAAAATTGTTTGTCAAGTGGTTTTTCAAATTTTATGTTTACTATTTTGTTACCTCATCTGCCACATTATCGTTTATACTGTTTTATAAAAGCACATCGAACAAGAAGAGCTGAATATATTGGAAATGGTGTATTATTGCGTTATAATTCACTCAATGGCTATCCTCAATTGCACTTCTCACCAAATTCATAAATGCTCCTCTAGTCTGTGTTTTTAGCGATAAATAAAACTGAATGCGAATAAATGGACCTCACGCTTGATTACGCTTCTATTTCCCTGAAATCAAGCTTGCAAGTTATTCAAGGGGCAAGATTATGGAGAAACAGATAGTACAAACAATCGAAACAACTATCGTGGAGACGGATAAATTCAATGGAATCGCATCCGTAGGCGATGATGTTTATCTCTATCGAAGGTTAGCGGATAGATACGACAAAACAGCGATAGCGATGCTAAATGATAGGGATGAAGTCATCGGATATCTGAATAGAGAGATAGCTGCAAACAAAATCCTTCCATTTCTCAAACGAGGATTGAAATTTCAATGCATTGTCACTGGCGCCTCTGTTGAAGATGGAACTTTGCTGATAGAGATTCACCCCATACTCTCGGAACGGTCTAATCAGATAAGTCAAGAGGCGGAGGAAATCGCTTCGGTAAGGGGAGTTGGGTCGGTTGCTGAAGCGAACTTCAAAGCCATTGGTATCTTTACTGATGCCGAGCTAATTCAGCGGGTCGAAGCTAGTAGCGCCAACCAAATTCTGGCGGAGATGAAACAACAGAATCCTGCAGCGCGATTAAGTGTTAGCCAGATTGAGAGAATTTATCAAAACGCGAAAGCAAAGTACATTCCAGTTAAAATCTGACCAATAAATCGCGACCGGAATTTACTTAAATACTAAAGTTGTACTTTTTTACCACGAAGGCAAAAAGCTAAAGACTGAAGGGAAGAAACCTTTAGTTTTCAGCTTTTAACCTTTAGCCTTATTTTACTAATTACCGACTTTGCCAAAAGAAAGGTGGTGCTTTTAAATGGCGGAGCTGGTTTCTATCAGACAAGAAGGTAAAATAACAATAGTAGAGCTTCTTTCTGAGTTGGATAGACTATCAGTCCTATCCATCAAGAATCAGATAACAGAGTTAGCGAAGCAGAAACGGAAGCAGTTTATCATTAACTTTAGTAACATCGATTATATAAACAGTACCATCATAGGTACTTTGGTTGGAATACGAGATTTTTTAAGAAAACGCAGCGG
>DTYX01000899.1 GCA_012961655.1 Candidatus Poribacteria bacterium | reverse complement strand
TATTGCTTACTCTGTTTTCGACGCTCATCGGAGTGTTACCGGCGCAGGTGATGGGGGTTGCGGTCAATGAGATAACCGGATTTGGCGAGACGAGAATATCGAATCAACCGCCGGAGAAACTGCCAGGAAGCGATGTCAGAGATACTCAATCGCCGTCTCGCGGATTTAGCGACAATATCCCCATCGCGCCGTACATCACAAGAGCGGCGAGGTATGTCTCCGCTAATTGGTTAAGGACGGCGGACCCGCGCCTGGCGACCGCCTACGTTCTGGCGGGTTCATTTCTGTTGCTGTTCATCATCAGTCAGTTGATTGCGGTCTCCAGAGGTTTTATCATGGCGCATTTGGGGCAATCGCTTATATTTGACATGCGCAGTCATGTTTACGCCCATCTGCAGAAATTATCCCTGAAATATTTCGAGGATAGACAGACAGGCGATGTCATGTCGAGAGTCGTCAACGATGTCAACTCTTTAGAACGTGTGATTGTCGACCCCGTCCTCGGTTTGCTGACGGACATCTTCAGCTTGGCGTGGATTCTCTACTTTTGCCTGAATTGGGATTGGGTGTTGACGCTGATTTCACTCGTAGCGGTGCCGCTTTTAATTGTCGTAACCTACTTTTTCGGAGGAATACTGCGTCGGAATTTCCGCAAACTGCGGCAGGTCATCGGAGATTTAAACGCGCTATTGCAAGATAACCTCTCTGGGATTCGTGTCATTAAAGGATTTGCCAGAGAGGAATATGAACAGGGTCGATTCGACGATAAAAGCCGCGAGACTTATAAGCTAAACGTCAAATTAGCGAAGCTATTCTTGACTTTTCGACCGCTGATTGAATTATTAAACCAGATTGGCACAATTGTCGTTTTGTTCTACGGCAGTATCAAGGTGTTCCGCGGCGAGATGACTCCGGGCGTTTTTATAATGTTCTTCCAGTATTTACCCAGGCTATATGGTCCGCTCACCGGGCTGACGAGATTCTACAATCACCTTCAGCAAGCGTTGGCGTCCAGTGAACGGGTATTTGAGGTGTTGGACACCGAGCCTGATATCAAAGACTCTCCGAATGCCGTAGAGTTGCCGAGGATTGCGGGAAATATCCAGTTCCGAGATGTCTACTTCAGCTATGATGGCAAAACCGAGGTTCTTAGTGATATTAACCTTCAATCTGAGCCTGGACAGATGATAGCTTTCGTTGGTCCCAGCGGCGCCGGGAAGACGACTTTGACAAATCTCATCCCGCGATTCTATGACCCGACACAGGGAGAAATTTTCATTGACGGACATAATCTGAAAGACATCAAATCCAAATCTTTGCGCAAGCAGATAGGCATTGTACTTCAAGAGCCGTTTTTATTCAACGATACCATCAAAAACAACATCGCTTACGGCAAGATAGGTGCAACGGACGAAGAGATTATCGCAGCCGCCAAAGCCGCCAACGCCCATGAGTTCATCATGGAATTCTCCGAAAAATATGAGACGCTCGTCGGCGAACGCGGGGTCAAATTATCCGGCGGACAAAAGCAGAGGATTTCCATCGCCAGAGCGATTTTGGCTGACCCACGCATCCTCATTCTGGACGAAGCCACATCTTCGGTGGATAGTGAGACCGAAATTCTCATCCAGAAGGC
>DTYX01000898.1 GCA_012961655.1 Candidatus Poribacteria bacterium | reverse complement strand
TCAAAACAAATTTAATTCCGAATTCCGACGACGGGAGCTTTCTTGCCTTTTATTTGTAATGGGAAAAAGAATTTGGTTGGCTTTATTCATGCTACTATTGTGTGTTACTACCACTATATGTTTCGCTGGGAAATACGCCGCTGATTTTCTGTCAATCGGCGCAGGCGCACGCGCTTTAGCATTGGGCGGCGCAGCAATCGCTTTGACTGATGACGCCACCGGAACTTATTGGAATCCCGCTTCGCTTACGACAGTAAAAAAACCTTCTCTGGCATTAATGCATGCAGAGCGTTTTTCCGGCCTGGAGACATATAATTTTGTTAGTTTTGTGTCTGAGATTAAAACCCTGGGACATTTGGGGATAAGTTGGATTCGATTGGGTATAGATGATATCCCCATCTATGAGGCGCTTTCGGGCACACCTGAAGATAGATTTGGCAATATAGACCTTCAACCTAAAGACGGAGGAGAATATGAAGAGCCTTTAGGATATCTGCAAGATATCGAAAATGCTCTCTTCTTTTCATACAGCAGACTTGCCTCTGACAAACCTTCGTTAGTCGGTAAAATACCTATCACAATATCATGGGGCGCCAATGTAAAATATATCTTCACGCGTTTGGGCGAGGCGAGTTCACGCGGGATTGGGGTTGACCTTGCAATGTTACTCTCGGCGGACTTGAAAGCGGGACAAATTCTTTTTGGCACAGTTGCGCAAAACGCCTTCGAAGCTGAACTGAAATGGAACTCGAACCATAAAGATATTATTCCGGTTAATTTTAGATTCGGTTTTGCTTATACCCCCGCAAAAGGTATATTTTCAAATTTAACCGTAGCTTTTGCTGTTGATACGCGGTATGGATTAACTCATCACCTCGGTTTAGAATATCAGTTGATGAATTTTCTCTCTTTGCGAGCCGGAATGCATCGGCGCGAGTATACCATGGGGGCCGGTTTAAAAATAAAAGATTATGTTCTAGATTACGCCTTCACAAATGAAGATTTGGCTAATTCACATCAAGTTAGCCTGAATATAAATTTTTAGCTTTTGCATCTACCTATGTTTGAAACACGATTTTCGAAACAGTGATATTGAATTTTCAGGAGTTATCAACGATGAGGGCTAAATATTGGTTATTGATTATCCCGATAATCCTATTTGCATCATGTAGTGGCAGAATTAATAATTCCCTCACATCCCTCACTCAGGAAGAATTCCGCAAATTGCATGGATTTAAACCGATGGGGGTTTACGCGGGATTCAATGCCAAACTCGGTCTGTTTTACATCGGCAATGGACTTGTGGAGCGGCTGATAATACTCGACAAAGGTAGCAAGGGAATATCCACCATCGGATACATAAACAGAACTTCGGAATTGGATTACATTACAGCGCCAAGCGATGAATTTCAATTCCAGATAGGCAATGTGCTTTTTTCGGGTAAGAACGGACAACTGACGTATCTATCCCATGAAATCATAAATTTGCCTGGGGGCGTCAGGCAATTGAAAATTGTTTTACAAAACAAAGATGGTGAGGGACGTGTACTTCTAAAAGTCCATGTCAACTACGAAGTATATCCGAATAACGCTATTATCAGAAAGTGGTTAGAGTTTGAAAACCTCAGCGATTCGGCCATAATTATTGAAAATCTGCAAATCGAACGTCTCAGTTGGCCTGAGGATACTCAGGAAGGATGGGGGGAATTAAAACTCTATGGATATATTTTGGCTCAGAATTACCCAATTCCATTCTCCAGTGGAGCGGACGAGCCAATCATATTGGGATTTTTTGATGAACGCGGTGAAGGCTTTATTCTCGGTAATGAGGCGCCGGGCGTGTTAAAACACTTTGACCTGTACACTTTGAAGAATACCATCTCAATCGGATTGCCCCCCAAAGAGGAAAACTGGGCTACGGAAATGCGCGTCCCCATCGGCGAGACTTCTGTCAGTCCCAAAACATTTATCATGCTATTCACAGGGCATGATTTACAAAAGGCGCTAAAAGACGGATTGGGTCGTTTTGTCAATCGATATTTCAATGTCTCCGCAAAATTGAGGGAACTCTCGGAATATGTATATCTAATGGATTTGAATTCAGAAGAGAAAGCTCCCAGAGAGAAACCGGGAAAAGAGGTGAAACTCGTCTGTATAAATTACGATTGGCAACAATCATTGCTGGAAATGACAGATAAAGACGACGCCTCCGCGGAAGAGAAAATCAAGCCGAAATCTTCTATCGCAAAAGATAATTTTCCCATGCTACTGGAATTCAGTAGAAGTCTGCACGACGCGGATATGAAATTTGGAATCTACGTCAACTTAACCGCCGTCAAAATGGAAAGCCCAATGTCAAGACACTCCGAGTGGGCATTTAAGCTGCCCAATGGGAAAGATTGGACGGTGGATTTGAATGACGAGAAGGCTAAAATATTTTGCCTGGGCAACGATTATGGCGCCTATGCGACTCAAGTTTTAGCGGACTTAATCGAAAGTCTTGATGAAACAGTCGGATATCATGGTCCACGTCCATCCGTTGTCCTGGATTATATTATTCTGGATATGCCCACAATTGGCTCAGCGGAACAAGGAATCTATGGCTGCGCTGGTTATGGGCATGGACATTACAGTCGCCCGGAATCTTTGTGGAAGATATATGAAAGCATTTTTGAAATTGCCGATTTCCTACACCAAAAGTTCCCCGATTTGGTTATATGTATTTCACCGAGAACTTATGGAACAGAAATTCCAGATTTTGCATTGCTATCGCATATCGACCAATTTCTGATTTTCAGCGGGGAAAATCGCCCGAAAGTAAGCGACCTGACCAATTTCCTGCCGCGCAATCTGCTTTTGGAGGTTTGGTCTGAGCCGTGACATTCTCACTGCTTTGGATGAACATAAAGTGATTCTCGAAAGTTTGATAAGTAGAAGAGAATATGAGGTGGAGAAGCGGATGAGGGAACATGTTAAAAGAGTAAAGCAAAGTATCCTTGCTAATTATCCATTCTGATTTTTCGCACATGGGAAGCGATGAGAAGCATTGACAACGTTTTACTTGCAATACATGAGCATAAAGCAATCCTTGATGCTTTAATGGATAGAAATTCTTCATTGGCAGAAAAACGGATGATGGCACATATTGAAACGGTAAAACAAATCCTTCCTATCAGTTACCCTTTTCAAGAAGTGTCTGAGAAAAAAATGGAAGGAGGTGAAAATCTTGTTAAAGAAGTTCTTGGTTACAGTTTTTGTGGCCGTTGTAGTATCCATGTTCATTGCTGCTGTAACGGAAGCCACGCCGTACAAATTCAAAGAGCAGGACCTGGCTAAAGCCACAGAGGAGTGTGATGACCCCAGCCCCTGCAAGCCGGAGTTGGTGCCCACAAAGGATGATGAGGGGAACATCAACTTTGCGCTATTGGAGGATGCAAAGCCAAATGCGGACTCGCTTATAGGAGACGGAGGCTGGTGCCCGCGACGACATTGCACGGAGTATCTGAATGAAGGCTTTTACAACAATTGCAGGAGTTGGATAAGCGCCACATCCCCAGGGACGGAAGCTTGGGCTGAGATAGACTTAGGGGATGTTTATCTAATAAAAAAGGTCGCTTTTGGGAGCGACCGTTGTGAAAATTACAAGGATAGGGCAGCGACAAAATTTAGTATTCTGATTGCTAAGGAGTATAATGAGGATTCGAACGCTGATACATGGAAGAAAATACTCGCCCTTCCATTCCTCTAATCTTCCATCCTTCCATGTAAGACGAAGATGATTGGATAGATGGAATATCGATTACAGATAAAAAACGCCGTTTTTGATGTACTGATTATTGCATACATAGGTTTTGGAGCAAAAACGTTACGATGTGCCAAGAGAACAGCAGACAGTATATAACCCTAAGAGCGGTGATAATCGGCATAATCTTGATTCCGTTAAATAACTACTGGGTTATGATGACAGAGGTTAAATGGTATGTGCTACAAGGAACGTCCATCCCGTTATTTGTACGTCCAATCTTCATGCTGTTCTTAATCATCGGCATCAACCTCTTACTTAAAAAATATTTTCCGAAAGTTGCTCTCCGCTCCGCTGAATTGCTCATCATCTACTTCATTGTGGTTATCTCAGGCACTTTCAACGGACATGACATGCTCCAGAACTTGCTTGGCAGCATAGGCCACTCTACATGGTTTGCGACGGAGGAAAACGAATGGAAAACGCTATTCTTGGAACACGTCCCAAGCTGGCTTTTCGTAAAGGATAAAGATGTTCTGAGAGGCTTTTACGAAGGCGAAGAAAGTTTTAACATGGCGGCGATAAAAGCCTGGCTATTTCCTATGGTTGCCTGGACAATCTTTATGCTTGCGCTCATTTTCATCATGATGTGCATCAACGTCCTTGTAAGAAGACAGTGGACGGAACATGAAAAAATAGCTTATCCGATTATTCAGTTGCCGGTCGCGATGATGAGACAAGGTGGCGCATCGGGTTTCTTTTCTAATAAGGTAATGTGAATGGGATTTGGCTCAGCATTCGGCCTTAGCATTCTAAATGGAATCCATTTTCTCTATCCAGTAGTTCCAGAGTTGCGCGTATCGATGCGCGATGTTGGACATTACTTCACAACGAAACCGTGGAACGCGGTCGGTTGGGTTCCTATCTCACTATTTCCCTTCGCTATCGGATTGGCTTTTTTCCTTCCCTTAGACTTATCTTTTTCCTGCTGGTTTTTTTACGTTTTCAGAAAGTTACTGAGAATCGCAGGTACCGCCGTAGGAGTGCAAAATCTTCCTGGCTTTCCATACTTCAATGAGCAGGCATCGGGGGCCTGGATAGCTTTAGGATTGGTTGCTTTATGGGTAACCAGAAGGCACCTTAGGAATGTATTTAAAACTGTTGTCGGTTACAGAGGAATAATTGATGACTCGGATGAACCCATGTCATACAGATGGGCTGTTTTGGGCTTGATAAGTGGAATGGTCTTTTTAATTTTATTCTCCGCTAGAATGGGCATATCCGCATGGGTGTCTCTGGCGCTTTTCTCGTTTTATTTCATCTTGTCAATAGCCATGACTCGAGTTAGAGCTGAATTGGGCACTCCACACGAGATATATTTTGTCAATCCTCAAGAGATTCTGATAGCAACTATCGGCACAAAGCATCTCAGCGTAGAAAACATGACTGGCGTATGTTCTCATTATTGGTGGAATCGGTGTTACAGAAATCATCAGATGCCACAGCAACTTGAAGCGTTCAAGATGGCGGAAATTTTTAGGATGAATAGAAAGAAGTTTCCTCTTGTGATAATGCTCGCCAGCTTTATTTCAATAGCCACAGGTTTTTGGATTATGGTATCCATTTACTATAAAGAAGGCGCTGCATCATCTCTTCAAGGCCTAGGGGCTACGTTTTCTCAAACATTATCTGAACGTCTATAGAAAGGATAAATCAACTATGTTCGATTCGCTC
>DTYX01000897.1 GCA_012961655.1 Candidatus Poribacteria bacterium | reverse complement strand
TCACCTGAGCTATTCCTGCCGTCCCAGTATGCGGCTTTATCTTTAGTGACATAGACGCCAGCTTGTTTATTTCCTAACGTAATAATGCGGACGATGGGAGGAACGAATCTGAGCCGGTGTATCGATGATGCGTATCCCAATTTTATTTTGCTCCAAAATGCTCCTGGAGATTTCCACTTTGCTACTGGATTGAATCTCCACCCCAACGCCGTTCTCACGAAAAACACCTCCGATAGTGACCTGCTGTCCATCGACAACTACAACGGCGTTCTGGTTTCCCCTGAATTCACAGCTTTCAACGGAGACATCAGCGGTTGACTGCAAGGTGATGCCTGTCTCTGTGTAATCAAAGATGCAACCTGTGATGGCGATTTGTCGTCCATCGGCGCCCTGAATTCCGATCGAATTTTGACGGAATTCGCAGTTTTTCACAGAGACATTTTCGGCAGATAGCAAGGTCAGGGGCGTTTGTGCAAACTCAAAGATGCTGTCGGCAATTTGGCAAGCCTTATCGTTTGAATGGATTTCCAATCCACAGGTTCTAAGGTGCGCAGTTTCGTATCGTTAGGGAATATCCGTCCAACCATCGTGGGGGCGTCTGCCGGGCGCGGGTCAGCGTCGGGGTGTCCGAGCGAAAGCACATGCCCAAGTTCATGAGTAATTGTCGATTGTAGGTCATATCGGTTCACTTTCGCGCCGATTGTCCAGCGATAGTTCTCTGCATTGATGACAATATCGAACGCTCGCAGAAAATCGTTTTTGACGAAAGTATGTCGCGGCGGAGCGCCGATTGCGTCTCTGACACTCCAGGTGCAAGTCGTCGCGCCAATGAAGCGGTTGACGGACAACTTATCGGTGACCTCAAGCCAATCGGTTAAAACAAAGGAGATAGCGTTCCATCCATCATCGGCGAGAGGGGATTCCAATTGTATCCGTCCGGCGTATTCGAAAATCTGTAAACCTGCCGCTTCATTCCACGCGGTAAGGCTGCGAATGGTTGCCACTTCGACATCACCGATAGTGAGTTCTTCCGGCATAGAAGCAGTATTGAGATAGCACGGAATCGGCAAATCCATCAATCGCCACCGAGCATTCTGGTATCTGAAGCCAAAGGCAGGATGGAGATAACAAATCAGCGTCAATATCAAAAAAAGACCCAATAAGGAGAAAGTTGTTCCAGGCTTGATGGGGAATTTGTACTCATTTTTTCTCCAAGTTTAGCATCTCGAGCCTGCCACGGGAATTTCCCATGATAGATTTTCAAAAATCTTGCTTTTTAGTAACATCTTTGGTATCATGAGATTGAGAATCATAAAAACAGAGGCTGAAATACTATGAAATACACATTCAATATTCATGCTAAGCGTATTCCTCCTAAGTTGGTCTTAGCGCAAGCAGAAGGCGAATCGGAGGCGCACATTATTTTGAAGCTGCTATCGTATCTGATGTTTTACCGACAGGGCATCAAAATTGAACATCGAGTGGAACAGCACTTCAAGCCCGATTTGGTCGTCAAAGGCGATAACTTTCAACCTGTGTTGTGGGTCGATTGTGGGAACACTGCTATCAGGAAACTTGACAAAGTCGCGACGAAAAATCACAATTGCGAAATCTATATCGTAAAGGAGAACTATCGTCAACTTGATGCGTATTTTAGACAGGCGAAAAAACGCGTGAAGCGAATCGAACGAGTTCGGTTTATATGTTTTGACGATGGATTTGTGGCGGCGCTGGTTAGTAGGTTGCAAAGGACTAATGAAGTCAGTCTCAATCAATTACAATTAGTCGGAAAAAAATCCATCATGGTGACGTTTAATGGTGAAAATTATGTGAGTGCGATTCAAAAGATATCACTGATATAGGAAAAATGCGAAATGCGATGTGGAAGAAAGGAGCCGCGACTATGATACAAAAAGCTTGCGAGGCTTTACAAGTTCAAGAAAAACATCTCGCCCCGTTTGAAGTTGAAGATTGTTTTAACAACAATATCCTAAAGGGATTTCTCTCTCGATTTAGCGACCATCGGTATGGGGCGATATATCTGACGCATGTAAACGATATTGAAGAACCCCAACTTATTTATGCTACGCCCAAGTTGCATTATCCATTCGATAGCGCGGGCACTTATCGATTTCCTCCGGCGAAACGCGTGGAGGTATATGAAAAACTGGATGGAACTAATATACTCGCCTACCGATATACCTGCAAGGGACAAACGTATCTCACTTACAAACTGCGATTAACCCCTGTCGTGCGGAACAGCCGCTTTGGGGCATTTCTGGATTTCTGGGAGGAGATGTTGAAACGGTATCCTGACATCCCGCGCTTGCCTGAGATTAACGATTGTAACATCAGCTTTGAACTATACGGAGCATGGAACAAACATCTCATCGTATATAGAGTTCCACTGGATACCGCGGTTCTATTCGGCGTCGATAGCAATGCCGAAATTCGGCCGCCGAGCATGTTGGAAACGCTCGGTGTGCCGACAGCGCCACTGCATACGCGTTTGGAGGGCGCCGAGGACTATCAACGCGAATATCAACAGCATCAAGTGGATTGCGAAGCGATGAATAAAGAGCTCGAGGACGGCGCGATTGAGGGCACGGAAGGGCGCGTGTGGTATCTGCAAGATATTCACAACCACATCGTCATGTTCAAATGTAAACCTGAATCGGTCGAACAGATTCACTGGGCAAGCGGAGGGCTCAGCAAAAACGCCGTTATCGCCACCGCTTACAACCTGCTGGAAACGGACGAACAATTGACCTATGACAGGCTCAAGGAGCTTCTATTGGAGGAATATTCCGAAGACGATATTGAACGCTTCCGACCGCACATTGAAAGCGTCATTAAGCAGATTACGGAAGAGATGAAGTTTAAGGAGGAGGTATTTGAGTTTTATCATAAACTCGATTTCGATTTCCAACGCGAGAAAAACGCGGTCATGCGGGCGTTCTCGCGACAGTATCCCAAGAGTTTGATGCGAAGGATTTATTCTATCTTGTCACAAGAACTTGGAAAACCATAGTGAACAGAATTCGGAATTCGGATTTCGGAATTATCAGCGTGGTCTGT
>DTYX01000896.1 GCA_012961655.1 Candidatus Poribacteria bacterium | reverse complement strand
GATATGTGAATTGATGTAAATTCTTATATTGCTGAAACTGGTTTTTCTCAAAAATTTGATGAAAAATTATTAGAAAGTTTAGAAAAACTTTACTGGGGTTGAAAACCCCAGCCTATCTGACTTTATTCGTAGTGTTTCTCTTTCAGATAATATCCCTCCTCTTGGTTCCTTCTGCAGAAGCCGCCGAAGAGGTTACAACGTGGATAAGCAAGTATAAGTTTTGGATTGGCATCGGCTTTCTCTTTGTAATGGCTGCGCTTGCTCAAATCCTCGATTTTTTGATGAAGGACCGATTGCTGAAGCCGCTTATCGGTAAGTATGTGAACCTAAAATTGAAGGAACCTTTTCAAGGTGTACATACCTTTCGAGGTATCCTACGCGTACAGATGAAAGGCGTTGAAATCATCTCCGAAAAAGCGCGCTTAGAGGGCAAGGGGGGCAGTTATTACCTTGAAGGGGTCAATGCCAATACCGATGTTGCGGCGTATATACGTTATCATGACGAAATGACAGAGCGGGAACTAGAAGAACGCGAAAAAGATAAGGATAAAGCGTACCACCCAGGTCCTCTTGCGATGTTGTATAGAAAATTGAGAAACGCCTACGGTTTCATGAAAAGCGCTTTTGATACTGTATTTAAACAGATATACAGCAGATACGTGCAGAGCAGAATTTACAAACAGCAGTTCTACAAAGAGATAGAAAATCTTGAAAGAACAACTGAACAAGAACTTCAAACTAAGACCGAGGGTCTTAAAGATGTAGAGCGAAGATTACAATCCGCTTATCTCGGCGATTTCGATTATGACCAAACCCTCGAGCGAATGGTTGGGACAAAGGTCCAACTCGGCAAAGAAGTCAAGGAGGTTGCTGACCCCAAGCATGTAATATTCGTTGACTATACCAAAAACTTTTGCTATTTCATGGATGTAAAGTACATAGATACTTTTTCCGTGACAATAGAAAGTGACGATGATAGCCAACCCGCAGAGGATAGAGAACTGCGAGTAACCAGGCAAGGCGATGGACTTTTAGTCGAAAGCAATCTCTCTTATCCAGTCCAATTAACGAAGATTGAATTTAAAGACAAGAATAATAAAACTCAACAAGAGATGAAAGAGTTGGAAAAACGCTTCCCGTCTCTGGAAAAATATGGTCAGATGTTTGTACCATTCGACCAGTTCAGCCAAGCGACTGGTCTCGGCCCATTTAGTGGAGTGACTGTTGCCAAACATAAAACGTTAAACTGGAAGAACTACGCAAAACAGACTGTATATTTTACCGAAGAGAGAATGGCGGATGTTGTTTTCCACAAAGATGTGGCGAAACCAACGAGCCGGGTTGAAAAATATGAGCCATTGCGCATGAAACTAAGCGCAATGACCGAAAGTTTCCTTGAGGGTGAAGAGAAGCCAGAGGAGGAAGTTCTCATTGTTGACGAAAACAATGACCCAATTCCAGGTATACATATCTATCACGGCTACATCACAAATGTCGACCAAGATAGAGTCGACCCAAGAGAAGTTGACATTCATTATAGCCGAAGATGGGAAGTTGAAAATGATTTTGTGACGCTTGAGAAAAAATTGCGTCCGATAAAACCACATCGTCTGATAGCACCCAATGTTAAGAAAAAACGGATGTTAGGGCAAGCAGTTTTATTGGAAAAGCTAGAGAAGGATAAATTGGCAAAATCTAGTATTCCGCAAGTTTTATATTCCCCCATTATGGGAAATGGATATCTTCACTCGGAGAGTAAAATAAATCTGCCAATTAAAGTGCTGGCGCTTATGGGAAACATGACTAGAGTAGAATTCCCTGTTTTACGCAGATTCGAGCGTATCCACGAACACAAAATCCTTTATGAACAGACTCAGGATATTACTCTACCACGCATAGAACGAGCAAAAATCCTTTGGCTTGGCCAAGGTGAAATCTTCAGAGACGGCTACCAACTCAGAATGGGAACTGAATCCAAAATCAAGAATTTTGTATCTAAAGGTGGTATTGTTATTACATCCGGGCAGTATCTTACTGTTACTCCGAGAAGAGCGGGATGGATTCCAGAACGACTTGTCGGGGTGGATAGGCCGGAGACGAGAGAATTTGATGCGACCATATATGCCGGAGATTTATTCAAGGCGCCAAATCAGATAGAACCCGGAGATGTTGTCATCTCGGATAGCTGGGCGGAATGGACAAATAATTTCACCGTTCTTGCCACAGTAAACGGGGGTAGCGATGCGGCAGTATTGGCTCTTAGATATGGCAAAGGTATCTACCTTGTAACGGCATTCCGAAATGAATCTGAATCAGATGTGCAGATAAATGCCAAAGTGATGGAAAATCTGCTGCACTATTCCATCGAATGGTTAGAAGAGCAACAGATACCCGAGTTGTCTGTCGCATAATTAGGCGAACCACTCGCTTAAATGCTAACAAGCCTTTTCACCTAATTCCTATATAAGCCAAAATCCCTTCTTTTCACTTCAAGATAGTTTTTATTGCTGACCAGAACAGATTTGAGTTCATTTGAGCGGCATAAAATCAAGAAATCCTAAAGAAACTCATTTGTTTGCTTCTGAAAATATTGGATTATCGCCTTAAAGCCGCAATCAACTCAGCCATAGTAATCAAATCCAGGGCATTATGTTGAAAAATCTCTTTCAATAGCAAAGTATCACCCGTTCTGACAAATTCATGATAGGCATCGGGAATCAAATCGCTGGGGATGTCGCCTGTTCTGCGGCGATTGCAGATGCGTGTTTCCAGAGTTTGAAGTTCGCAATTCGGCACTTCTCTATGACCCAGGAAATGACACAGTTACGGTTTCCGCCGGCTCCAGCTTCCAAAGTCCAGGCATCGGTATTTTCTTCAAATCCGCTATTCTCAAGAAGATTCTCGCCCACGTTCCATTTGCCGAAATCTTGTATTGTTTTAGCGCAAAGATAGGTTGTCATCAAGCCGAACATCAATGTAAATAGGACAATGGAAATTGCTCTCATCATGATACACCTGGTTCTTTCAAGTTTATAAGATTCAACTTTATCATAATCTATACTTTCAGTGAGCAACGTCGTTTTGTTGATAAAAATTATGAGTAAATGTAAAATTGTCAATTCAGGAGGAGTACAATGAAATTAACGGCTATGTTATCTTACGCCAACGGAGAATATATCTCCACCGAAAAATTAGCTATACCGATAGCCTCTGACATCGTTGGGACTATTCGTGGCTATCGGATTTTCACTGCTTGCAGAACTCTGGGGGATAAAGTTTTTCATTTAGATGACCATATAGACCGCCTTTTTAATTCAGCCGGAGCGATTTATATGGATTTGCCACAAACTAAGGATGAATTGAGAGGGATTGTGGCAGAAACGGTCGCCAAAAATCGTCAAAATCAAGCTGGAGATATGTTGTTGGAAATAATATATAGCGGCGGAGTAGCGGCGGATAATGGAGTCGCGCCGATTGGCCCGGCTGATTTATACATCGCTGTCTTTCCGCTAAAATCTCCGCCGGATAGATGGTATCGAGAAGGTATGAAATTGGCGTCTTATCCGTATCAAAGACAGTGGCCAGAGGTAAAACTGCTGAATTACGTCGGAGCTGTGATTGCCCATCAGACAGTAGTTAAGAAGTTCGGGGCTGACCAGGCTCTGTTCATCACTCCAGATGAGAAGCAGATTGTATTGGAGGGCACCACTTTCAATTTTTTCATAGTTCGTCGCCGTACCGTTACTACTCATCCTTTGGATGGGCGTATTCTAGCGGGAATTACCCGCAAAGTTATCCTGCAATTAGCTAAACAGATGACCGATATCGCGATTAAAGAGGACTATTTCGTTTATAACGATTTACAATCAGTAGACGAAGCTTTTATAGCCTCATCCACCCGCAATATAGTGCCCGTAGTTAAAATTGACGATATAGTGATAGGAAACGGCAGACCGGGAGTTGTAACGCAAAATTTGAGCGAGGTATTCAAAGAGTATCAGAATAATTACCGTTGAAGCTTTTTCTCTTACCGACTACAAACCCATTCGAGATAAGGAGAGACAATATGGCGATTCGTCATTTTCAACCCAATATCTATTACACCGCTCTGGGTTCCTACGAGCCAGTCCTGCGGATATCTGGCGGCGACACAGTAATCACCACAACGGTGGATAATGCCGGCCGTGACGCTTCCGACCAGGAAGTAACGCCTGGCGGAAATCCTCAAACGGGCCCCTTTTACGTGGAGAGTGCTGAACCAGGGGATACTTTAGTTGTCCGATTTGATAAATTATGGCCGAACCGACGTATAGGTCGAACTTCTACCATCATCGCCTCAAACGTAGTTGAGCCATATTATGTTCCAGAGATGCCGCAAGAACACATCACCGCTGAGTGGGAATTAGACCTTGAAAAAGGTACAGCCACGCTGATTAAGCCCGAAACAGATCTCGGGCGCCTCACCCTACCGTTAGCGCCGATGTTGGGATGCTTCGGCGTGGCGCCGCCGAGAGGACAGATTATCTCCTCCGGCACATCTGCCGCTCACGGCGGCAACATGGACTATAAAGGCTTCGCCGCTGGAGTAACGGTCTACTTTCCGGTTTTCGTCCCAGGAGCCCTGTTATTTATGGGGGACGGACACGCCGTACAGGGAGACGGGGAGATAGTTGGCACTGGCATCGAGATATCCTTCGACGTACAATTCACCGTCCAACTGCTCAAGGATAAAAAAATCAACTGGCCTCGGGCGGAGAACGATGAATACATCCTAACGGTCGGCAACGCTCGTCCATTAGACCAGGCGCTTCAACACGCCACCACTGAAATGATACGCTGGCTTCAAGATGACTTAGGTTTGGACGCGCGCGCGGCGCACATCCTACTCGGACAATGCGTTGAATACGACGTCGGAAATGTTTTTGACCCAGCTTACACGATGGTGTGCAAGCTCAAAAAGGAACTTTTGCCTAAAAGGATGAAGTGATAGATGTTGTTCTTCACACCGATGAGAAAATCTTTCTGTTCGCCAACCTATCGCAAATCGGGAAGAGAAACGCAGTTTCAGATACGACAAATTTTACTCTGTATTAACTTTGAATTGGAAATAGGGGGAAATCATGGTTCCAATCGAAAATAAGTATGCTCAATATGTTATCGCGGATGATGGCGCGAATCTACATTTTATCGACAAGCGGACGGACGCGGACTATTGCGTTCAGAATCCAAGGTCATCATTCGCTAGAATTAGGAAAGCAGGGCAAGAATTTAACACCTCAGAGGCATCTTATGCTGACGGGCGAATTACCGTCCGTTTTGGCGATTCAGGGGTCAGTGCCGTAATAGGAGTCACAGCGAAAGAACACTATTTCGTCTTAGAAGTTTTATCCGTCACCGGCGAAGGAGTGGAAGAATTAGTCTTCGTTGACCTACCGCTCACACTTGCTGGAACGCCGGAAGAGCCTTTCGCCGGTTGCGCTTTAGCGTTGAATCTGCAGACCAACGTCCCTGAATTGCCTCGGGCGAACACCCGATTGAGAGCGATGTGCTATCCGAGATTTGGTTTCGTTGGAGCAAAGGTGGCGCTGATAGGTTGTCCTCAGAGCGAACTCCGCTGGGTCATGCAGGAGGTGGTGAGCGCCGCCGAAGATCTGCCGCACTCATCCATCGGCGGCCCATGGGCGCTGGACGCGGACATCAACCGAGGCTCATATCTTTTCAACTTCGGTGGTCTTTCGGAGGAGAAAGTGGACGATTGGATTCAGCTTGCCCAAAGATTGGGAATCAATCAGATCGATTTTCATGGCGGCAAATCCTTCCGATTTGGCGACTGCCTTCCCAATCCAGAGACGTATCCGCGCGGACTTGCCAGCCTCAGGGCAGTGACAGATAAGCTCCATGAGGCGGGCATTATAGCCGGCTTGCACACGTATGCGTTTTTCATCGACAAAAGCTGTCCATGGGTGACGCCCGCGCCTGACCCACGACTGGCGAAGGATGCGAGTTCACCCTTGCAGAGCCGTTGACAGCAGCGGCAAACCGGGTGTCGGTCGTCGAATCAACACAAGATATGTCCGCCATCACTGGATTTTTCGTGCGCAACAGCGTGACCCTACAGATAGACGATGAAAGCCCTGATGGAGAATGGAAATTGAGGCCGATTCAGTATGCCAAACACAAAATAGAAGGCATCAACGGCTGGAGCAATATCTGGCGGACACACAACAAATTCGCCCGGCAACCGCTGCAATTGCGCATCGAGGCGTTGATGTCGGCGGGTACGTATGACGCACCCGAAAATGCCACGTAAGCTGACTTCAGCAACGCCGGTGATTTCTCCGACCGAGCCGCTGAATCGGGAATTACCGCGGACCTCCAACCTTCCTCAGACAAGGTGAGGAGTGGGACAATCAGTGGGTGCTACACAGCGTCAAGCGCCCGTGAAAATCGACAGGGCGCGTGGGCAAAGGTGAGCAAAGTTTTCTCGCCCCCGCTAGACCTAAGCCGGCGGCAGGGCATGGGAGTTTGGATTCATGGCGACGGTCAGGGAGAAGTTCTAAATTTTCAAGTGAGAAGTCCCGAACATCTCGTCGGAGGAATTGGTGAACATTACGTAATTATCGATTTCACCGGTTGGCGACAATACAATTCTCTTTCCCATAGAAATAGAAAGTGGTTGTTACCTTGAATTTCACTCAATGTCCGACTGCAAGCTCTATAGCCCCCAAGGCGCCCTAATCAGCGAAGTGAAACCCCAAGGTAATATACCTATTCTCGAAGCCTGTGATGTTCCCCCTGACATTAGCGCACGGGCTTACTTCGCTGTCATAAGCCAGAGTGAAGGGAATGAACAACCCCCTGCTCCCCTTTATCCCCCTTCCAAAGAGAGGCAGGGGGGTTGTTAAGGGGAAATAATTCCGAAATCCCATTGGGCTTAAATTAATCCGTATAGGGAACAATTCCGAAATCCGATTTCACCATCGTCCTAAATACAATGAACGGTTTTCCATCGGCATATATATGCGGGCGCCTTTTTGCCGTTGTGAATCGACTATTCCGAAAGTGATTTCCGTACTTATGCGCGCAAGGCGGATATTTCCTTTTGTCTCCCTACCCGTATCGAGCGCCTCGACTATATCCTCAATGCAGCCGACGGTACCACTCTTCCGCTCAAAGAGTGGGAAATCCGCCGCCAAGATTTCATTCCATTGTCCCTGCCGTTTGCGAAGTTGGAATCCCGAGCCGTTGTTCAAGGAGCGCACAATTCCGTCGCTGCAATTGACTTCAAATTCATAAGCGCTGCCGGGGATGCTGATGCCGTGGGCGCCATTTTTGAATCGGATGTAACCCATAATGATGTTGGGGTCAGATTCCGTGCGGTTGTCCTCGAAATCCGCGTCATCCACGGCAACGTTGCCCTGGACATATTCCACTTCGGAATCGCTTGCCAAAAATAGGAGCATATCTGCTGCGTGTGTATATCCCCATAGGGCGGAACCGCCCGAATAGGCGATGATTGACCGACGCTCGCCTATTTCGCCGCTCTCGACAATCTCTCGCATCCTTAGATAGCCTGGGGTAAATCGACGTTGAGTCCCCAGATTGAATTTCACCCCATATTGCTCACAAACTTCATACATGGCATCCGCCTCTTCCATAGATGCACAAAGGGGTTTGTCGCAGTAAACACCTTTAACACCGTGTTCCACCGCGAAAATGGTGATTTCGGCGTGATTGCCGGGGCGGGTTGCAACGCTGACAATATCGGGTTTTTCCTTCTCTATCATCTCCCGATAATCGGTATACATTTTGGGTATATTCCACTTTGAGCAGACATACTTCGCTTTTTCCTCGACGACATCTGCCGCAGCTATGATAGTTGTACGCTCGCAAGCTGTATATCCAGCGGCGTGTGAATATGGCAAAGCGCCGTATTTGCTGTCTTTAACTTCTTCGTCAATTGTGCCTCCCATTCTGCCACATCCGACAATACAGACTCGATATTGATTAGCCATTATTTTTCCTCCTCGGTAATTTACCAAAATAAACTTAATTTTGGTTTGTAGTCAGGTGCGCGAAACCATCCCGATTCATCGCTGTTATGAAACTTTGACTCGGTAGCGATACAAGTGCCAAGTCTAATCTTCATAGTCGATTTCGGGAAAGACGCACATTGTGAATACAAGTTCATGCGTCAATCGATCTTCGTACATGCCGTAGTTGGGGAACTGAATATCGTCGCAATCGCCATCTTCTTTAGTATAGTATTTGTGATAAGTATATCGTGTTCAAAACTTTTTTACAACATTTTTCGGTAAACAACCCAAAACTTATATCATTTTATATTGACAAAGAAGGCGTGAACGTGTATAATATAATTCGAGTGTATTAAAATATTCACAACCTCATTCATGCGAGGTATTTTGACACTGTCGTATGTAAGACGGAAAGAATTAAAATTACAACTGATTAAAGGAGTAAAAAATGAAGAAGACAAAGTACATCGTGCTCATATCTATCCTAAGCCTGCTGCTGGCTTGGATGATGGGAGGATGCGCTGGATGTAAAAAAACACCTGTGTTATTGAGTATATCGCCGACCAGCGGGCCGGAAACAGGTGGAACACCTATAACCCTTACGGGTGAGAATTTCAAAGAGGGCGCGACAGTAACAGTTGGTGGGAGTGCTGCGACGAATGTAACTGTCGTGTCAAAGATTGAAATGACTGCAGTTACACCGCCTGGTTCTGTAGGTTCAGTTGATGTTGTGGTGAGAAATCCTGATGTCGAACAGGCAAGCGGACCACAGACGTTTACTTATACTGACGCAACGCCTCCGACAGTCATAAGCACTACGCCCGCTGATGGCGCCAGTCCCGATTATACAGACCCGGTGGATACTGGGGTTGCTATAGGAGCAACCTTTAGTGAGCCTATTCAGCAAGGTTCTGTTACCATGACCGTTGCGATGGAAACGTTGCCAGATGCTTTGACGACCGCCAGTGGTGATATCCCCGGTACGGTAAATTATGATTCGGATACTACCATCAGCTTTACCCCGAGTGTTAACATGAAAGCGGCGCGAAGATATACCGTAAGCATATCTGGCGCTAAGGACGTAGCAGGAAATGAGATGAGTGGCACTCACACTTTCAGCTTTGAATTGAAAACTCCGAAGCGAATAACCGGCTGGTATACAGGGAAAGAGGGTGAAACCCTGAAAAGCATAGCTGATAGACCGGATATTTATGATGATGAAAGCAAATGGAAAAAAATAGTCAGAGATACTCAAGACCAAGAGGCGTACATGTTCCGTAGAGACAGCAAACGTTTAAAGGTATTCATTAAGTAGAAAAGAAATGATACCACAGATTTAATGTAATAACATTAAATCTGTGGTATCGGAGACTTATTTCCTTTGCTTCACTCTTTCTCCAACTTACGCAATACTTCGGCTATCTCACTTTTTACCATCGGATGACTCTCTTTTTTGTGATATTCATAAAGGTCATATTCGTTGATATCGTCTATCTCTTTTATGACGTTGTCATCTTTCAAAACTCGCGTTATTCTAATCCGTACTTCCCAATTCTTTTCTTTTTTCAACTCTTCAACAAGAAGGTTCGCAACATCCTTTCCATACGCAATCAGAGAACTGGCAGCCGCATTTTGTACCTCAGCATCACTATCGCTCTTGAGAGTTTTTATAAGAGGCTTGATTGCCCGATTATCCAGATGCTTGCCTAAGGATTGCGTTACACAAAGTCGCACTTGTTCATCAGGATTGTTGAGAGCATTTGTTAACTCATCAACTGAGATACTATTTAAAAATATCGACCCATAAGCCGCTGCACGACAAACGTTGACATCCGAATCCTTCAATCCGGCAATAATCGTTTCTTCATATTCTTTATTCCCAAGTTTATAAAGGGCAACCATTGCCTCCATTTTGAGCCCGCCGTCTGGGGAATTGAGCTGTTTTTGTAAAACGGGCACTGCTTTTGCGTCGCCTATATCCCCTAGAATTCTGACAAGCTCCATACGGACTCTGTCGGGTGTATTGGGGGAATCAATGATTTTATCCAATTCCTCTATTGTAGAGGGATATTTTTCTCCCATCTGCGTTAGTATATTAATCGCGTCTTGGCGAAACACAGATGACCGCGCTAAAGTGTTCACTACAGGTTGAACTGCGATTCCATCTAAATTAACCAATAACGCTATCGCGTCCCTGTGTACTCGATTTTGGGAGCGAATGATGTGAATCAGCTTTTCTGCTGCTGGAACGCCTATATTTTTAAGCTTATTAAATTCCCTTTGCTGTCCTTGAATGTATTTCTCTTCGCTACCTGCAGCTCTTGCTTTTATGCTTACAGCCGCTCGCTTATATGCTATCGTTAAGTAGCATTGCGCCTCTAAATTTTTAGGTTCTCTAGACAATACGAGTTCCAAATATTGGATGGCTTCGATAGGAGCATTCTCATCTATTAGTTTGCCTTTACCTAACTCGAAATCGGGTATCTTCTTTCCTATCTTATGTTCACATCCATAGCATCCAATAACGCCAATGCTTAGGATTATCAATAGCATGGTGACCGGTTTTTTCATAATCGTCCCCTTATTCCTTTCTTTGATGATGAACGCTTTTAGTTTACAAAACATTAACCTAATCTGTCAAGAAAAATTTGAACTTTCCATACGAGTTTTGCACTTAAACGACTGAAGTCGTTACTACAATTAAAATTAACAATGGTAGTAACGAATTTATTCGTTTTCGTGATTAAGTATCCAACATAACTGCAAAACTCATGTTTCCATACGATATTGTGTTCTCAGTTGCCCGCAAGCTGCAACGATATCTCTTCCTCTGCTTAATCGAACCGGCACAACGTAATATCTTGAAGCAGCGATTTCCCGGAACTCTTCCACTCTTTCAGGTTCAGGTCTTTGGAAACTTGAACCTTCGATTTCATTAAAAGGAATCAAATTCAGCTTGCTGGGAACATCGTGCAATATTTGGCAGAGTCTATGAGCGTCATCAGGGCTGTCATTCACGCCGCGAATTAAAACATACTCAATTGTAACCCGCCGCCCAATTTTAAGCGCCCATTCTTTGGCGGCGGGCAGAACTTCTTCGATTGGATATCTCTTGTTTACGGGCATTAGACGATTTCGCACTTCATTCGTCGTGGCATTCAATGACACTGCTAATCCGACCTTTAGACCGTCATTGGCAAACGCCTTGATTTTCGGCGCCAGTCCCAGAGTAGACACCGTAATTTTTCGCGCAGCGACCATAAGTCCCTCAGGGTCAGTCATCAAGCGCAACGCTTTCATTGTCTGTTTGTAATTTGCCAATGGCTCGCCCATTCCCATAAAAACTACGTTGGTAGCTTTCTTGCCGCCGCCCAAATCAGCTTCAATGCCCATCAATTGGTCAATTATCTCAGCGGAGGTCAGATTACGGGCAAATCCCATCATGCCGGTAGCGCAGAAAACGCATCCTTGCGCGCAACCTACTTGGGTGGAAACACAGACGGTCACCCGATTTTGGTCATACATCAACACGCTTTCAATCCGGTTACCGTCCTGAAGCTCAAACAGATATTTAACGGTATCATCAATGGCAGATTTAGTTTTGGTAATTAATTTAAGTTGACTGATATACGCCTTTTCCATCAAATCAGCCCTGAAAGATTTGGCGATATCCGTCATCTCGTCAAAATTCGTCGCCCGCTTATGATATAGCCAGAGCATCAACTGACGCGCGCGGAATCTCTCCTGACCCCATTGTTGCACTAGTTTTTCCAATTCATGTAATTCTAAACCCTTGAGATTGATTTTTGTTTCGGTTGACATGAGACAGATATTCACGTTTTAGCCCCCTAGTTTCTCCTGAAAGATCTTGTTGACCAGTCTCGGGTTTGCCTTACCTTTGGTGAGCTTCATCACCTGACCAACCAAAAAGCCTATCACTTTCTTTTTGCCTTCTCGATATTGCTGAACCGGCTTCGGATTTGCTGTTATCACCTGCTCGATAATATCTTCTATTTCGCTCTCATCGCTAATCTGTATCAGTCCTTTTTCTTGGACGACCTGTTGAGGCGTTTTGCCGGAAACGAATATTTCCTCCAAAACAGTTTTGCCGATTTTCCCGCTGATGGCGCCTGATTTAATCATCTTAATCATATCGTTTAAGTGCTTTGGAGTTACTTTGCATTCTTCGATGCTTTGGCCCGCGTCGTTGAGTAGACTGGAGAGGTCAACCATAATCCAGTTGCTGCATGTTTTGGGGTCATGGCTCAATTTGACACACTCCTCATAATAGTCCGCCATCTGCCGTGTCGCAGTCAAGAAACTCGCGTCGTATTCTGGAATCTGATATTCCTTTACAAATCGCTGCCGGCGGTACATTGGCAATTCAGGCAGGGTACTGTGAATCTCTGTCACCCATCTTTCGTCAACTTCAATCGGCACCAAATCGGGCTCAGGGAAATAACGATAATCATGCGCTTCCTCTTTTTGCCGCATAGAGCGAGTAACTTCTCTCTCCACATCAAACAGACGAGTTTCCTGAATAACTTCGCCACCTTCATCGAGAATCTTCGCTTGTCTTTTCTCTTCGTATTCCAACGCCGCCTGAACGTTGCGGAAAGAGTTCTGGTTCTTTAATTCTGTCCGCGTGCCATACTCTTCACTTCCTACTGGTCGTAGCGAAATGTTAGCATCGCAACGATAGCTACCTTCTTCCATGTTACAATCGCTAACTCCCAAATACTCTAAAACCTCTTTGACAGCACGCCAAAAAGCAATGGCTTCCGCAGGCGAACGCAGGTCAGGTTCACCCACAATTTCAATCAAGGGGACGCATGACCGGTTAAAATCTACATGGCTGATATTGGGATTATTGGTAACACCTTCATGCACCAGTTTACCAGCATCCTCTTCTAGATGAACCCTTGTAACCCCGCACCGTTTTATCTCACCATCGAATTCGTATTCAAGATAACCTTCATAGGACAGAGGTAGACTGTATTGGGAAATCTGATAACCTTTGGGTAAGTCGGGATAAAAATAATTTTTGCGGTCAAACTTACTAAATTGCGCGATTTTACAATTCATCGCCAAAGCCGCTTTAATTGCAAACTCCAAAGCGCGCTTGTTCAGGACAGGTAAAACCCCAGGCATGCCCAAACAGATAGGACAAGTCTGCGTATTTGAATCTGCTCCAAAAGTCGTTTTACAGTTGCAGAAGAGCTTGCTATCGGTTGATAATTCAGCATGAATTTCCAGGCCGATAACGGTTTCATATTTCGTCGCCAATTTATACCTCCATTTTAATCAGTTCAAGTAGAGGAAATTAAAAATTAAGGCGTATTTTATCATAAAGAATTACTGCTGTCAAGCGAAAGTGAAAAATAGAGTCATTGTCCGTATAGCTCTGCCTACCGATGCCGTCGAACCTTCAGGCGCTTTATCTTGCCCGGCCGGATAGTTCTTGCGGTACATTTGGTAAAGCTTTTCCTCGTCTGAATAGTCCCGTGACTCAACCACCGGGATATCGCTGAAATCGCCCTGTTCGAGTGGTGAGAAAGCAAAGACGTCATCGACAGTTTTGAAGTGTTTACCCCAATCCCAATGACTGCTTTCACCGTCACCCCAGCGAACATGACTCATGTTTTCTGCATCTTTGCTAGAACTCTGTCCGGTCAGGTTGAGTTTTGGTCGAGGTTTCGGGTCATCCGTTTCTGGCACTGACAATCCAAGTTGAGGATATAGTTCGCGCATTTTCAACCGACATAACCGAGGATGCTCATAATAATCAATTCCCGTCAGATAGGTTTCTGCGTCAGGACAAGACCAATGTTCCCAATGTGGTATACGTTTTGGCGCCATTCCCATATATGCTAAGTATCTATCACTGTATGCCATCAATTATCTCCTTAATACTGATAACAAAATTAGGTGATTCTATATCTGTAAAAATTTTTGTATGAAAGATTTGCCAAGAATTGAAGCTAACGTAGAAGTCTGGTACAATTAGAAAGTAGGGAATGACAACAACTTGGGTTAATATAACAAAATTGGCAAATGAAGTCAAGGAAAAAGCGGGAATTTTGCAAATCTTGGTCCTGTGCTATTGCGCGGTATATCCGCCATCGACATAAATCGTCGCGCCAGTAACGAAGCTGGATGCTTCAGAGGCAAGAAATATCGCGACGCCGCCTATCTCCTCGGGGTCTCCCCAACGCCCCAGAGGAATCTTGCTGGCAAAGGTTTGATACACCTGCGGGTCTTCCATTAACGGGCGGTTCATCTCCGTGGCAAAAGGCCCAGGGCAAATGGCATTAACGGTGATATTATGCGGCGCCCATTCCAGCGCGAGAGTTCTGGTAAATTGAATCAAAGCTCCTTTACTAGAACTATACGACGTGCGATTTGGCATTCCCACTGAACCTAGTATGGATGCGATATTGATAACCCGACCGTATTTCTGCGATTGCATGTGTGGAGCAACTGCTCGACAGCAAAGAATAGGACCGATGAGATTGATATTCAACACCTGTGTCAAATCTTCCATTCTCAATTCTTCAATGCCCCCCCGGATATTGAGACCGGCGTTGTTAATGAGTATATCGACTCTGCCAAATTCTTCTATAGTCTGGGTGACCATCTTTTCCACCTGTAACCGCTGGGATACATCAATCTCCAATGCTAAAACTTTTCTACCAGTGCTATTCTTAATTTCATCAGCGGTTACTTGAGCTTCATTTAAGTGGCGGCTCACAATCACAACATTCGCTCCTGCGCTGGCGAGAGCAGATGCCATTGCTTTGCCCAGACCTCTGCTTCCGCCGGTGATAATAGCTATGCGGTCATCAAGACGAAATAGTTCTAAACTCATAATTTTCCTCCTTAGTCCAATGGCACTGTCAAACCGCCGACTGGTAGTATGCCAACCACTGCTCCCGCGCCGATGTCTGCCAGGGCATTGTCCACAGCTTCTTGAACGGAATTCGCATAGCCGACGCCTAAATCTCGCGCTTCTGATTCCGAATAGTTATCGGATACTAAAACAACCCGGTTTCTATTCATCGCCTTGGAGTAACAGTAGTCAAATGCGCCACCGGAAGCTGAAACTTCGCCTTTCCGTATCAACGTCATCAGTTTATCGGGGGCCATCGTCGCCAGGTCACGGAAACTTTCTCTGCCTGCTTTGCTTCCCGAGCCTTCCGTGCAAGGCGCGACCAGTATGAGTGTGCCGCCGGCTTTCGCCATTGACACCCCGGCGTATAGAGCGAAGGTCGCATGGCCAAAGGTGGCGTCACGTGGACTTGCGCCGACGACGACGATATCGGCTAATTCATCCGCTCTCGCTCCGTATATCTCACTGTAGAGTTTCACACCTTCCTTATGTGCTATGACAACATCTCCCGCAACTACCCGAATAATCTCTTTCTGAGGGTTCAGAATGGTGTTGACGATGAAATTCAGTTTTGCCATCCGGGCGATATCGTTCATATCTTCCCTGACTGGGTTGCCGTCGGTGATACCGATAGTCACATTAGGGTGGTCGCACCGAGAGTGATTTACGTGGATGGTTTCGACCCCGGCGACCCCTGGCACAATTATCTTCGCGCCGCCACCGTACCCAGCAACGGGATGAGCGCAAACGCTACCGATGGCAATGCGGACATCAGCATCCATAACTGTCTGATTAATCCGTACTGGCGTACCCATCTTGGACTTTCCAAGTGGCACTAGATTTTTATCATTTTCGTGGTTCTTCACTTCGAAACGCTCTACAACCTCTTTCCCAACTTTTTGCTCCATATCAGCGTGTGACAGTTTTCGGTGCGTTCCTCTGGCGACTATAATTTTGATGTTCTCGTCCGCAACGCCTATTTTTCCCAGCGCCTCAAGCACTACCGGCATAACCTTATACGCTGGAGTTGGACGGGTGAAGTCGTCCACCAAAATTGCGACTTTATGTTGCGGTTGTATAAGCTCGTCAAGACTTGGAGTTCCAATAGGATTTGAGATAGCTCGCCGCACCTCATCTTGCTCCTCTCTCAGAGAAGGTCGACAAGGAATAGGCGGCTCAACTGAGAATAGCAGGTTGCTATCATCGACCTGCAAGTGCTTTTCACTATTTCCATAAGGGATATTTATTCTATGTTTCATAGTTTAACGCCCTTTCTTTTTTCGTCTATTAAAATACAAGAGGCTTATTTTGTCAAGAAAAATTTTTCCAGAATGGAAATTTTTTCTTGACATTTATCCAGAAATTATGTATCATTATAATCCACGTTTTTTTGAGGTTGGGCCGTTAGCTCAGTCGGTAGAGCATCTGACTTTAACAAAATGGAGCCTTTACATGGAAACATGTAAAGTGGAGGATACTGTATGCTGAGACCCCCTTAGAGCCTTTAGTACGTGGCATAGCGTAAAAATCTAAAGGATTGGGCAATCAGCAGGAAAGCTAATCTAAGTAGTAGTGGATTAGGAATAGTAAAAGTATGCTTCGATTTGCTATTCAAGGGTTTATCAGTATTAAATTATACTCCCTTCGTTCCTCAGAGACTATACGTGTCCTACCCTAACAGGTAACGCTGAGGGTAAAGATATAGTCCAGACTACAACAGATAGTTATCTGGCTCATAAAAGTGAGTGTGGTAAGTTAATCAGGTGGTCGCAGGTTCGATTCCTGCACGGCTCACCAATGTTCCTATCGTCTAGTCTGGCCCAGGACACAGGCCTTTCGAGCCTGCAGCGCGGGTTCAAATCCCGCTAGGAACACTATTTTTCATCATTTGGACGAGTGGGAATACCTAGTGATGTATACCCATCCGTGTAGATTGTTCACCGATACATTCCGGTTCGGCAACAACCCGCCACGTGAGAAATGGTCTCCCGCGCCACTTCGGCCGCCGGAAGAGATAGCCGAAATCCAAACTGATTTCGACGCCTTTCTTCAATTCGTCGTCAAACAGCCGAATATCGAACTGACAACATATCGCGAGCTCTACTCGGAATACCGACCAGCCGCTGAAATGTGGCTGTCAAGAGGTGAAAAGCTCGATCACTTGAAGCTCGATGGCGACTATATTTCTCCCGCCGAACAGTTCGGGTTCATCGCGTGGGTGTTGTCCTGGCTTGATGAACATAATGAATTGCCCAAAGTCATTCCCGTCCGTCGGTTGCCCGGCCCAAAGGAGAAGTTTCCGCTGCCGATTTACTCGCAGCCTTCCGCGCGGTCAACTTCGAGTGCGCCCAAACCGGCGCTGTGCCTGCTCGCATTGTCTTAGGTCAGTTTGCCATAGGGCCGAACGCGTTTTTACAGGCGGGAATAAGAGTTTTACGTGAAATGAATAGGCGGGGAGATCTGCAGTATCCTGTAATCGTTACTAGGGAGGATTTCCGCAACTTTAATCCCTCTACGTTGTCTTCAGCAAACTGCTTTCACCCGTCGGTATACGCTTCACTCTAAACTCCATACGAATTTATGAAACACTAGAATTTTAATTGTAACAATTGCACGACCAATTCCCGCGACGATGTTTCATCACTTAATTCGCGAAATAGTTGTGTGGTTTCCTTAGATTCTTTTGGAATTAAAGGCTGTGAGGTGTCTTTGCCACGGGTATGAAGCCAATCCCAGAATCCGATAAACGCGGAAAAAGTTACCGCGGAAGCGCCTATAATTTTATAATCTGTATCCGAAATTTTGGGCGCAATCTTGCCTTGCTGCGCCATCCTAATCCCTCTGACCAATAAGTAACTGTGAATGGCAGTGAATGGAAGAGATACAAGTGAAATAATCTCAAAACGACGCAATGCGCTTTCATGATAGGGTTCGGCAGTCTCTTCGGCAGACTCAGGCGGATAATATATCTGGGCGTGTAACTGTGGAATTATTATACAACTGATGACGAAGATGAATTTTATGGCAACTATCTTAGTTCTAGGTGTTTTTGAGGTTTTCATGTTCTCTTTTCCTGCTGAACATATGTGCAAGTAACATAACTGCTCCAACACATACGGAGGCGTCAGCTAAATTAAAAGCAGGCCACCAATAGGAATTGACGCCAAGCCTTATGAAGTCAATGACATGTCCAATGCGAATTCGATCGATTAAATTTCCCAATGCCCCACCTAGCAAGAATCCCAAGGAGATTTTCATCCATGAGTTATACCTGAAAGACCTGTAGTACATTAAAATGAAACCTATCGCAATTATAATGATAACTATGAAAATTGAATTCATGCCTTTCAGAATGCCAAATGCCGCTCCATCATTTTTGTAATAGACGATATCGAATATCCCTTTTAATATAGGCTTACTGTGATTTAACTGGATGCTACTTTGGATTATTAACTTTGAGACTTGATCGATTACTACAACGGGGAATGCTGTCAATAATAATGGACTGATTTTTTTTAACTCGTCTTTTAGCATTGTAATAATATCTCCTTAGATTTAGAAACCGAATTTTTCCCGAAAACCATCTTCTCAAACGAAGTGAATATCGATTTCTAACTATCCAAACGACTGACGGAAAAGAATATCTGATTAAAATTATTTGCTTGGAACAATTCTTGTATCTTTTCAGGCTCTTGTTGTAAAATTCGTAGTTTTGCTATTGAGCAAGCTGTTTTTAGATCTTCCACGTAGTTCTGCAATATTTCAGTCTCTTCGACTGTATTAGTGTAAACAACGACATCGGCTTCTTCAAAGTAGTTTATTATTCCCTGATGACATGCATCTTTTAAGATTTGTGTCAAATCCGCTTTGAACCGTAGTAATTGTTTCCAATCGCGTTCATATCTCTCTCCCCGAATTATTCTCATGGGAACAGGCCAATCTGCCAAGAAAACACTGGGAAAATCTATCTTGGTATTTGGCTGCGGCGCTTTGTCTCTTCGTCGCTGCTGCAGATTAGTCCAAAAATGTTCAGCCAAGAATGGCGTAATAGGGGCTATTAGTTTTACAAGGGTATTTGCCATTTTCCACAAAACAGCTTGAACTGACTGTCTGGCGCTTGACCAAACTGGATATGTATGTAATCTATCCGCTACCGCTTTTAGATAAAAATCGTTTAGCTCGTTTTGACAAAATTCGGAGAAATGATCGAAAGCTGTCATAAAATCGCGGTTTTGGTATGCGCTATTTACTTCGGATATTAGTTTCATTAACCGATTTAGAGCTAGCTTATCAATCGGGCAAAGCGCATCAGCATCTAAATAATCATAACTCTTATCATATTCTACCAGACATCCTAATATCGAGTATAGGGTTGTTTCTAGATTATTGTAAATAACTTCTAGAGTTTCCTTTTTAATTGCGATATCATTTAGTTTATTCTCACTATTAAATGAAATAATCCATAGTCTCAGGACATCCGCACAATATTCCCCAGAGGAAAATTGAGCCAGGATATTATCTTCTCCAGGGAGAGTTGATTCTGGATGTATCTGGTTGACATGCAATGTGACTGAGGGAATTCTGTTCTCGACAGCGTGTAGTGTTAAAATAAATTGCGGTAGCCATTTTTCAATGCGTTCTGCTTGTTCACAATAGATATCAATTGTAAGAGCATTCTGTCCCGATTTGGCGGCGCCTTGCCCTCTTTTGCTTG
>DTYX01000895.1 GCA_012961655.1 Candidatus Poribacteria bacterium | reverse complement strand
TTTCGAACCTGTTCGTTCCTCACCGACGACTGGCGCATTCGCTGGTCTTACGGCCGCCTTCAGGCGTGCAGAGTTTCAGCCAAGTCTCCATCTTATCGCGGTTTACATAGCGGTACCAATCATCTTCGTTCCAATCGGTGCGACCACCCCAACGGTATTCGTAGCCAACAACTGTGTGAAGAAATTTGTTAAACTCAGGGCACTTAATTTCCATTCGCTCAATGCGCAAACCGGGACAATCTGCGTATTTTGCACGTAGTTCGCTAGATTTAAGCATTTCAAGAGTGTAAGTTGTCTTTGACTCAGAACTCATTTTTCTGCTACCTCCCATAGTCAGAAACCCATTCTCTTTCGTCAAAAAGGTTTCTAACTCGCAACCGGCAATCGAATGGTAAAAATCGTCCCTTCCTCTGACGATGGTGAGTCCACATAAATTTCGCCGCCATGGTCATCTATGATTTTCCTCACAATAGCCAATCCCAACCCCATGCCGTCCTTCTTGGTGGAAAAGTGAGGCAGAAACAATTTCGGCAGGACTTCAGGTGAAACGCCTGGGCCAGTATCGATAAATTGTATAACAACTTGTTTATCTAATCTCGAATAATAGGCTTTGATAGTCAAACTTCCGCCTTGTTGCGCCATGGATTCTATGGCGTTCTTAATAATATTGAAGAAAGACCGTTTGATTTGGTCGTCATCGGCTAAAATAGCCGGCATTTCAGCTTCAAATTCAGTTTTGATGGTAATATTTTCAGAGAGTTCACCGAAAAGCTCAATCGCGTTTTGGATACCTTTCCGAACATCGACACGTTTCAATTGAGGTGCGGGCATTTTTGCCAGTTTGGAAAATTCATCCAGCAAGCGCCGTAATCCTTCTACTTCATCAACGATAGTTTGCGTACATTGCGATAGGATTGCTGAAAATCCTTCCCGATTTGAATGGTATCGACGCTGCAGCCGCTGGGCGGAGAGTTGAATTGGGGTCAATGGATTTTTAATCTCATGAGCTAATTTTTGCGCGACCTCCTGCCAGACGGCCATCTTTTCCGCTCTTCTTAATTCTTCTGTGCTGCGCTTCAGGTCTTCCGTCATGCGGTTAAAAGAATTGGCGAGAAATGCAAATTCATCCTTCCCTTCGACATCTACTGTATAATCCAAATTTCCACGCGCAACCTGTTCTGTGCCCGCTATCAATCGATCGATTGGATTTGTGATGCTTTTGCTAATCAATGCGCTCGTCCAGAAAGCGATGCAAAATATCAGCGCTGAGGTCAATAGCAACACTAGAATCACCGCCTTTTGAGCCGGACGCTTGGTCGCCACGGAACGAATATACGATGCTTGTCCTGCGCCGATGTCCGCTCTAAGCGAATTAACTCGTTTTCTGATGGAGGCAATACTAGACCTGTTGAAAGGTAATATTCGCCCGATGACTACGGCGCCCAGACGTTCTTCGTCCGATTCAGTCGAAAATCCCGATCCTTCACTACGTTCGAGGACAGGCTTCGCCGGGGAGGAGATTGGCATCGCACAGAGAAAAAGCCCTTCATCCCCCACATCAATATCAGAAGTTGTCGGAATATCGGGCAACGCTTCTACAGGCGGCAGAAAATCCGAAATCTTTAATGGCGGCTGATTTGACATGGTGCTAAAAATCCTATTGCCGAAAGAATTATAGATGGCGACGATATAATCTTCCTCCGAAGCCAGAGCATTCCCACGTTCACTGACATCTTCTTTCCGCTCCAGCAATTCAATTAGTTCAGGGTCGAAAGCTATCCTCTCAGCGATATCTGCCATCGGCAACGTATGAAATATCTCTAAAGCGTTAGTAAGATTAACCGCTTCCCTCAACGCCAACGCGACTTTCTCATCAGCCCAACGCTCGATACTTTCAATGTTCAAATTGTAAGAGACGAATAACAGCAACACCGTCGGGACAAGCGTCATGAAACTAAGAGCTATTATCAACTTCGTTCTGAAATTTAGTCCAGCCAAAAGCGGTTTTTTGATTAAATGCCGAATGCCAAAACGCCAAAGAACCACAGCCATCAAAAAAATAGCGACATTTACTAAAAACAGAAGGGAAAATTTAGGCAGATAACCGGATAAATTGATTGGCAGATTTGAAAATTCAAAGCCTTGTATCAAGGCAATCTCAAGTAATGTGATGAGAAGCAATGTTATTAAGGTTGGGATGAGAGTTCGTATGCTCATAAAAATACCCCACAGGCGTAAAACGTAATGCGTAATACATAATATGCACTCAGCAAGCCTTATGTTAAATTATCAACAACTTACAGTTTTCAGTTATAAATCAAATAAATCAGAAATGGAGATTTTTAATCCGGGAATTACAGGCGATGCGTCCAAGATATCTCCTAAAACATATATTTCACAATCTTGTTCTACCAATGACGCATTAGGAATCCAACTTTCATAAACCTTAATATTTCTATCTTTTAAATTAACGACCCAGATAACAGCAGCGCCCAAAGAGAATAAATCGTTGAGTTTATCCTCAACATCATCGTCCGTCTCCGTATCAGAGCGAATTTCAATAGCCAAATCTGGAGGAGAGGTTTGTAGTCCTTCAAGCGGTTCTCGTAACTGTTTGTGATAGGCTATGTCTGGAGCTCTTCTTCGGCCATTCGGAATCCGATGAAGAACATCCGCCATCACGTTTTTGTGATTGCCTAAATTGTTTCTTATCAAATAATCTACGAGAATATAACCTAACTTGATAATCAAAATTCCGTGTTCGGTAAATGTCGGCGCCACTTGGACTAACCTCCCATCAATGTATTCAAGCCCCAATTCCATACCGACCAGGGCATCGAATTGGGCTTCGGTGACTCTTATTGTTTCCGAATATGCTTTGCTCGCACAAGTCTGGCTATCCCGGATCATGTCCAGGTTATCCTCGAGTTCCACGCGCAGCACGTCGGTCACGTGAAAATCCCAGGTCTTGCCGACCAACGTGACGACCGGAGCGTGGGAATCAACGAGTGC
>DTYX01000894.1 GCA_012961655.1 Candidatus Poribacteria bacterium | reverse complement strand
GGATTCTATCATAAGTACGAATTAAGCGTAGCGGCGTGCCTCCGTGCCGCCAGCGCCAAATGTCACCACAGAGGGATGACGCTACGCGGTGATACTACCTTGGTTTCGATACACTCAACCCAAGGGTTCCCAGTTCCTAGCTCCAAGTTCCCAGCTCCGAGTAACGAGTAGCTCTGGAAAAGTGGAATAAATTAATTAGAACCCACTTAGATATTTTTGAGAATAACAAGGCGCTGGGGCTTCATGTTATCTACAACATACCTGCCTCTGAACTGGCCCAACGCTTCGGCAGGCGGAACAGCAGGCGCATATATGAACCCGGTGGCCTGAAAATACGCTGGATACGGATGTGGTGTCAATCCAATCAATAAGGGAACAATAGAAATGCGGATTGAGCAAAGGAAGCAAAAAATATGCTTGAAAAATCAGTTGTTTCAGAGCAAGACATAAGAACTATTCTCAAAGAGAAATACGGAATTTGCAAGATAGAGGACATCACTTCTCTGAAAGGGGGGAGTGCTAATTGCTACCGAATCCAAGCCTCTGAAGGACAATTCTTGCTAAAAGAATTTCAGTCTAAATACTCGGTTGACGATGTGAAGACTGAACCCAAAATAACTGAGTTTGTAAGGACGCGTGGTATTCCCGCCGCCAATTTTATACGGACAATAACAGGAGAATATGTTTGGCAATTTCGGAATCGCGCATTTCACCTTCAGGAATTTGTGGAGGGCACAATCTTCCCACAAAACGCCGCACCAGATTGGTTATTGTGGAATTCAGCCATTCTGCTGGGACAAGTTCATCGGGTACTCCTTAACTTCCCGTTGATGAGAGAAGGTTTTGGCTCAGAATGGTTCGGTCAATGGGATGTAGATGAAAGCAAACAACGGTATTCAATCTTAATAAAGGCCGCGGAGCAATTACCTCGGGGAGAGAAACGAGAAAAAATCTTGGCAGATTTGCACTACAAAATAGAAAATCTTTCAAAAGCGGCTTGTGTTTGCATCGACCCGGACAGACTCACGCGTAGGAACAGCCACGGCGATTATCACATCTTACAGTTGATTTGTGGAGTATCTTCGGTGCGGGCTATTATTGACTTTTCCTCTGCTTGTGGACTCCCTGTTATTTTTGAAATAATCCGTTCTTACACATACGCTGACTCCAAATGCGCAAACGCGCAGATTGACGTGTCAAACCTGAAGAGATATATTATTCTTTACCTGAAAAACGGCGAATTGAACCGATACGATTTGGAGATGATGCCGTACTTGTATTATCTTCAGCGCCTTATTTCCGAGCGGCGAACCTGCCGAAAGAAGCTCTGCCCTTTTCGATACTTCTTTCGGTATGAAGTCGAACACCTTCTGGCGCGATGTGGATTTAGGGTCGCGGAGTTGTTCGGGGACTTTGACAAGTCGCCGCTAACGGATGATTCACCAGAGATGATTTTCATCGCGGAGAAATGCGAGAATATAGTGGATGTGTGAGGACAAAGACATGAAGGGAAAAAACCTTGCAATAGAGCATTTGCTGAACATCCAGCGACCAACGGACCGAACGCCTTTGCATCTGTCTCCTGATGGACGTCGGTTAGCGTTGAGCGTTCAAGGCGTGCGAAAGGATACTGCGGGCGTGATAAAGCATGGATTTCAAGCGGATGGTGTGAGCTGCATGATGCCCGAAAGTCGAGTTCTGGTCGTGGATACCAGCACTGGTGAGACACAGGAACCGTTTCCCAATGGAAGCCGATTGGCTGCATATTTACAACACAAGGGAGTGGCGTGCGTTGGAATTTGGTCTTTAAAATCAGATACCTACCAATTGCTGCAGCAGGCGCCTGCGCGTGTTGGTTTCGGATTTGAAGTCCCGCAGTGGATACCTGATAGCAGAGCTGTTGTGGTTAAGTTATGGCCTGCCAGCGGCTCCGTTGAGTATCCCTCAAAAGAAGACTTATACCCAGCCCTGATGATACATCCGTGACAGTTCTTTCCTTTGACCCAACTGATGAGGAAAAGACCAATCGCCCAAAACAATCGCAACTGGGGTGTGGCGGGCATACGGCATCGGATTTAACTGGTCGCCAGGAGGAGGAAATTAAATGTCAATTGTAACTATAGAACTTCAAAGTAAACAATACGAAGCGATAATGGAGATAGCCAGCCAGGAGAAGAAATCGGAACATCAAATTTGTTTAGAGGCAATTGAAGAATATTTGGAACGAAAAGAAAAACTGGCTAAAGGCAGAGCAGCTTTGCTCAAGCTTGGTAAAGGATTGGGTAAAGGACCAAGAGAACTTGCTGATAAACATGACGAATACCTCTATGGGAAGGAACCCCTATGAATTTATCCGAAACTACCAAGAAAATATTCATCGACACATGGGCTTGGGTTGCTCTTGCCAATGAAAATGACGCCTGGCATGAAGTTGCTGAAATCTTGAATCAAGATTTAGTGATGGCCGGCTACCTTTATGTTACAACTAATTTCGTCCTTGACGAATCTTATACGTTGATACAGGCAAGAGTACACAAACAAGCCGCAATTGATTTCGGTGAGGAAATTCGAGTATCTAAAGAAACCGGTATATTGAAAATAATCCATATTTCCGAAGAAATTGAAAAGGAGGCATGGAGGATATTCAAAACCTATAAAGATAAAGACTTCTCGTTTACAGACTGTACAAGCTTTGTGGTGATGCAACAGCTTGGAATCAACGAAGCCTTTACCGACGACGCTCACTTTTCCCAATTTGGATTCATAAGATTACCTGGTGCTTTGTAGGCAGCCGCTGTGCAAGTTCACACGGGAAAGCATTTCATCTGGTATGTTCAGAGAGAGACATTTCAAGTACATGCTGAAGAGATAAAGCCCCTTTTCGATTACGCGGATTCCAGCAATGGTTTCTGTGGAAGTAGAACGAGCATTGGTTCCAGAAGTCAGTTTCCATAGCGAGACATGGTTTCGCAATCCACCGCCGCAATCGCCCCCAGATAAACTTCCTACTGAACTTCACCAGACATGGGCAGGGGAGATTAAAGCTGTCGAAGAGGAACAACGTCTGTATCGCATGCTCAAGAATTTGAAAGATATATACGGCTGGATTATGTTTCGCAAAACGTTTACGCTGATGCGCGATGATGGCATCGGTG
>DTYX01000893.1 GCA_012961655.1 Candidatus Poribacteria bacterium | reverse complement strand
GTTTTTGCTTAATGTGCAGTTTAAAGTGACTTCTCCTGCCATTATTTATTCCTCCTTTTGATTAAATGTGCAATCCCCTTCTCATCTGAGTTACGAACAAAAAAACGCTTTGTATATCGTCTCAGATGGAAAGTGGATCACTTTTACAATGAATAATTTATTACTTCCTTCAGAAGATTCTCTGCTTGATACACGCTTTTGAAACTCTCATATTGCTTTTCAATCATTCCATGCAACAAATGGACAAAAGGCACGCTATAACTTTGTAGTATTTCCTCTCCGAAATTTGGATCTTCGCCAGGAATTGGTTCACGATTCGTTGCTACTCCAAAAAGTGCTTTGCCCAATGCGTAAATCACAAATTGCTGGTCGGGATATGAGAGTTTGTCAGTCGTAAATCGTTGGTAATTCTCTGGGGAAAGGTATACCTCCGAAAAAGGAAATATAGGTGGCTCCATCGGTTCAACTGCGACAATGGAGCCAGCATCAACAATGCGAATACAGCGCTCACTGCCTTCACAAACGAAGATATTAGCAGGTTGTGGGTCTGTATAAAGAAAACCATTGTCAAAAAGCATGGTAAAAAATTGCATGATTTCTTCGAGAGTGAGGACAAGCCAGCGTTCGATAACGCCGTAGTCTACCGGTTTTTCTGAGCGCAGTTGTCTTACATGGGTATCTAAGGAACAACCATTGAGTAATTCCATCACAAAATATGGTTCTGTCAGCGTAATCTCAGAGCCGCGTTCCTGCGCATGTAATGGGTTTGAGGCGTAGAAAAAATCATAGAGTTCTGGAAGAAGCGTCCCCTGAAACATCTTAAGCAGTTCAGCTTCTTTTTCAATGAAACGTCTGCTATGCTGGATGTCAACAAGGCTAATATCCGCTGGACGATGGTAGGGCAAGGCAGCAAACTTTATTAAAACTTCCCTCGCCTGGCTTAAATCATCGGCTATTAGCAAGATTCCCTGCCCTCCAATGTCATAGGGCCAGCGAATGCAATAACGGTGGTTGAGAACAGTCCCTTTTAGCGCCTTTAGTAGTGGAAACAGCTTCCGATAGTAGCGCGCCGCAAGTTTTGTTTCAATTCTATCCTCTCTTGTGTGCCAATCTTTCATTTCTCTCAAATCCTACCATCTCACCTGTGTTGAACGAACGTCCGCTTTCAATACCCTTTGTTCGGTAGCAGACAACCCTTCAAGACTTCCTTTGGTTTCTAAATATCCAATCGCTTTTCTGAGAGTTTCAATCATCGCTGGGTCTCGTCTTTCTTGGACGGCAAGTACCAACCTCGCTCTGTAAACATCTAGCAACTGCTCAGGGTCAAGAGTGCGAAGCCCATCCAACACTGCGAAAATTTGCTTGACTTCTTCGTTCTCTCGCGCTATCAAGTGAGTATCGCGGCTTCTCACCATTTGAATTAGACACATATCTTCCATGCGCTGCCCTTTGAATAGGTAACTCAATCGAGCTACCGCTATTGGTTCAGTTCCTTCTTGGCAAGGTTGTAGTCGGGCCTCGAAGCAAAATGAATAATTCCTCTCTGCTTCCAACACGCCAAGAGAGGTGCGAAAAACCTTGTTTTGGTCATAAACCTGGTTGCCAAAGTAGTAAAGCCCAGGACGGTATCTGAATGCATCTCCGCAAATCACGTTTTTTGAAAAAGCAACTTCCAGCACCGCATCCATGGCAATGATTTTTTTGCTAACATCCGCGATGTGTCCAAAACTCATCACTGCGTCTTGGGTATTTATTATCGGTTTAACCCGTCCGCCGTGACATCCTTCCATCATGGCTTTGATCGATTCGAGAGCAAAATCCTTTCCAAATCCATAGGAGTTGACTTCTGCTCCGGATTGTTGAAGCAGATTAGACAGTTGTTTGCATTCTTCCGCGTCATGAATTTGACCATCGGTCAAAATGTAAAGCCGGTTGACTACCGAAGTAGAAAGTTGCCGCTGAAACGCCTTTATTTCCGATAAAGCGACTTGGATGGCGGGCGCCAGAATCGTCGCTTGTCCAAACTTCACATTGGATTGATTTATGTCACTCAGGATGCTGTTTTTCTCGAACTTGCATATCGCTGCCCTTTGGCGTGAAACAACCAAATCCCAGCCTTGGGAGAACAGGATGATTGATAGTGTATCGTCTTCGTCCAGCGCATCAATTAAGACTTCTGTCGCTTCGACAAGGATGGGGTATTTCTCCGGTGTGTTCATTGAACCGCTGACATCCAATACCAGAACAAGGTGAACTTGCGGTTTTGCAGTCGATGAGTCGATTATGGCAGCGCTGTGAAAATCCAGCAGAAATCGACAAAGGGCATCTGTATCCATCGCCAGATAAGGATTCAAAAATTGATGGTCAATTTGAAACAGGTTCACTGATGGTGTGGTAGTAACGGATTGCGCCCATTCGACATTAAACAACGTCCTGCCGCTAGATAAAAGCATCAAATCCTGTTTCACATCGCTGGCAGTTTGATACCTCTGATCGATGCGCATCTGCACAAGCTGATCGACTATCCGTTCTATCCCAGCGCTCAACGCAGGTTGTGCTTTCCGCACCGGCTCGAATAGAAACGGCGCCTTCTTCCGAGGGTCTATCCCTGTCAGCAAGTGATGCATCGTCGTCCCCAAAGCATATAGGTCACTGCGCGGCTCCGCCATGCCTTGATATTGTTCAGGCGCGGCATATCCGGGTGTGCCAATCATCGTGCCCGGCTGTCCCGCTACGAAATGACGGGCAATGCCGAAGTCTATCACGCTTAAACGCCCAGTTGCAGTTAGCATCAGATTTTCCGGTTTTAAATCCCGATAGATGATAGGGGGATTTTGAGCATGCAGATACTCTAACACATCGCAGATGGTAATAGCCCATTCTACCACTGTGTTTTCTGATGCTGCTCCTCCCAGTTCTGCCAGATGTTCCAGCAGATTACGCCCGGTGATGAAAGGGGTTACCAGATAATGCCTATGTCCTTCCGTAAATCTATCATACACGTCGAGGATATTCGGATGGTTCAGATTGGCTAGCAGATCGGCTTCCTGTTGGAAACGCCGTACTGCGTCTGCTCGCTGATTGGGATTCGTAAAATCATCTATCATTTCTTTGATAGCGCAATCTCTGCGGGAAAACCTTTGATCAGAAGCGAGATAGATGTTGCCCATACCGCCCTGTTGAACTACTTGTTTAATGGTGTACCGTCCTTGCAACGTTGTGCCCACAGACAACAGTGGGCTGGGAACTGGTTTTATAATGATTTGCATTCCACAATTGCTGCAATAGCGGGCGGTGTCGCGATTATCATGATTGCAATTCGGACATTTCATAGTTTCCTCCTTAGGCAAGCTGCTCGATTGATACTCTGAGGGGCGTTCCTTCACCTTCCACTTTGGTTATTCTATAATGTTCCCCTGGTTAATGTGTTCATTGGGTTTGGAAGGAGTTGCGGCGGCTTCCTCTAATTTGACAATTATCACGGCGATATTATCTTCGCCGCCGTTTTCGTTCGCCGCTTGAATCAATTTTTCACAAGCGGTTTGGGGATGACTTTCTGCGCTGAGAATTTCCGCAAGTTGCTCATCCCGCACCATCTCCCACAATCCATCGGAACACAGCATCAAGCAATCCCCCGGCTTGAGACGCTGAACAAACGTATCTACCTCTATATCAGGGTCATTGCCCAAACTTCGATAGATCTCTGATTTTCTTGGGTGCGTATAGATTTCCTCTGGCTTTGCCATACCGAGGGCAATAAGGCGCGCTATCAAAGAATGGTCTTCGGTTAATTTCTTCAAACCCTTATCCGAAAACAGATATGTCCGACTATCCCCAACATTGGCGATATAAGCCGTGTCTGCGATAACCACAGCGGCGGTGATAGTCGTGCCCATATTCTCCATACCAGCGGACTGGCTTGCGGCATTCGCCTCATAAATAGCGCTGTTGGCTGCTTGAATAGATTCGCGCAATGCTGACAAAACAGTATCTGCTTCGGGGAGTTGGACATCCTCCGAAGGAGAAGTGAATAGTATACCCTCGGACAGTTGTTTAGAAATTATATCAATTGCCATTTTGCTGGCAACCTCGCCTCTGGAATGTCCCCCCATTCCATCCGCAACTACATAGATGCCAACAGGGAATCTGACGGATTTATGAATCGATTCTGAGCTTATGGCAATCAAACTATCCTCGTTGGAATCCCGAACTTTACCAACATCCGAAGCTTTTCCAACGGTTAAATACAATCTGCCTTTCCGTTCTTTGGCAGCCTGGATTGCCTCATCCGCTTCTCGCAAAGCGGACACCAGTTCTTTGGCTTTTTGATATTTTCCTGTCAATGCATTTTGAATCACTTCCTTTAATTCATCTGAGAGCGGCAGAGCTGTGGCGTCAGAAACGTCCTCCCCCACTTTCATCCCAGCGCATACAGCCAGAGTTCTCCCTAAAGCCTTTAAGTCTTGTTGTTGGAGGGTATGCCACGAGGACATACCGCTACTTTCCTTCTCATCATCCATCTCCGCGCCCAGTTTACATGCCTGGAAATCCACGATTTTGGGAATGCCTTGCGTATCGATGAGGACACGCTCTGGTTCCAGTCCCGCCCCGTATACGCCGTTAGCATGGAGAGTCACTACGGCTTCGCTCAATTGCAGCATCCGCAAGAGAATCGGCTCTTCTTCCGATAACAACGGAGATTCTGCCACCGAATCACCGGTCACCTCTTCCATCGCAAGATAAGCGCGTTCCTCCTCTTCAAAATATTTGTAAACTTGCGCTACACAGGGATGAATCACCCCCAATGGAACCAGTTGTCGCTCACTATCAAATGGGTTATTTGCTACAAGCCCCTCCTTGACCAGAAGGGATAAGCTGGCGCCACAATCATCGCAGTATGTCTCTGCAGAAGCGTTTTCAGCGTTGCATTGCCGACATTTCAAGAACACCGCTTGATAGGTATTTATCTCTGCTTCAGAACCTAACAAATCTACGATTTGCAGCGAATTGTTTAACATAGTATCCAAAGCTTTTGGCAAAAATCCCTCTGCCGAAGGCGGAGGGGCAACTTCACCCTCTTCCGACACAGCAACTTTTTCTTGCTTATCTGCTTCTTCAGCAGTGACCTGTTGCTCTGTCTCTTTAGCACTGACCACTTCATCGGATTTCTCTTCCGATGGGGGTACCGGCTCTTCCTTCTCTTGCGCTACGATATCCTTAACTGGTTCAGGCGGTTCTTTCCGCTGTTCTGCTTCTTCATCCTGTTTCAGCTTTTCTTCCTGAGAAGCATCCGCCGCCGGTTCCTCTTTTGTTATAGGCTTTCCGCAATAATTGCAAAACTTTGCCCCTTCACGATTTTCCTTGCCACAATACGGACATTTCATTTTTTTAACCTCCTTATTTTTGCTCTTGCCTTTTTTTTGGCCATGCGCGAAATGCTTTTAATTCCCTCCTTCTGCTTTTTTTGTAGCTTAGCAATCTCAGCATAATATTCATCCCAAACTTTGCTCTTGCTTTTAATATCGGCCACTTCAATCTTAGATAGCTGTTCTTGAAGTTTCTTTTCTAATCTCTGCCTTTCTTTTTCAATTTGCTTTTCGAGCTGGGCAACCTCCCTATCAAAAGATTGGACAACTGCTTGATACTCCTCACTTCTTCTCTTTACTTCCTCTATCAATAATTCATTAAATTTTTTGTTAAAATATTCTGTTAATCCTTCTTTCTCTAATAATTCCAATAATAAATCTTTTTTATCCTTTGGCAAAAAAGAAGTTTTTATTATTTTTTTTAGTTCCTTGTCCG
>DTYX01000892.1 GCA_012961655.1 Candidatus Poribacteria bacterium | reverse complement strand
ATTCTACCAAATGTACAGAAAAATATTTGAGAAGATGAGATATTTTTATGGACAAAATCATGATAGTATAGTAAAATGTGAATAACTTCGGTTACGTTATTGAGAAAAATAAGCTATACTCTTTCTAAATTACATATTGGAGAATACAGTATGGAAAATAACATACCCAAAATGGTAGAGAACATTATGGATAAAGACTTGGGACGGGACATCAAAACTGCTTCGATGATTTGGGCCGCGACAGAACTGACAAAATTATCAGCTGCTCGTCTCGTAACCGCCGATTTCAGTCAAACATTTGAAGAGCATTTCCATCGGATTGTCAGAGCTGTCGGTCAAGAATTTCCCGCTGAAGAAAAAAAAGGAAAATAACATTAACCAAGGAGAATTTATGTCACAGGCAAGACAATTCAAAGCAGGCGCAGCAGTCGCCAACATCACTCCGCCTGTTGGAGTTGATATGACGGGATTTGGCGGCAGGCTATCCGGAGCCGTAGGAATTCATGATGATATTTTCGCTAAAGCGTTGGTCTTAGACGATGGAAATTGTCAGTTAGTTATTGTCACTTCTGACCTTTTGAGTCTAGATTTTGACCTGGTAAAGCGAATCCGAGATTTAATTGAAGATAGCATTGGCATTCCACCTGAAAATGTAATGCTCAGTTCATCGCACACTCATTCAGGACCGGCGACTATCACATTGCGCGGTCTGGGCGAACGCGATGAAGATTACGTGAATGTTTTGGTGAAAAAAATAGCCGGAGCAACGCAAGAAGCGTATAACAAAAGAGTGGAAGCCAAGTTGGGGTTTGGTCGAACTCAAGTTCAAATTGGAGTGAATCGGCGTCAGAGGCGGGATGATGGTAAGATGGCGCTTGGGATAAATCCAGACGGTCCGGTCGCTCCTTATGTCGATGTAGTGCGTATAGACAGCTCAGAAGGTAAACCGATTGTGATATTTTTCAGCCACGCGGCTCATCCTGTTGTGTTGGGCGGTTCAAACCTCTTGACTTCGGCGGATTATCCCGGTTACGCTATGCGGGTTGTGGAGCAGGTCGAATCTGGCAGCATAGCGATGTTCGGACAGGGATGTTGTGGCAATATCAATTCCAACCCCGTTGGCGGGACGTTCGAAGATGCTCGCAGACTTGGCACTATCTTAGGAGCTGCTGTAATTGGAGAAACTGAACAGATAAAGACAAATAGCGATATTGTCCTTCAATCTCGGTCAAAGATAATTGATTTGCCTTTGCAGAAGCCGCTTGAGGAATCGGAGGCGGAAGCGTTGGTTGAAAGATATCAGAAGGAACTAACGGATTTGAAAGCGCGCGGCGAAGGCCGTCCGCAAACCTACATGGCCCAAGGGATGCTCCAGTGGGCGCAGGATATGCTCAAACTCGCCAGGGAGCCGAAACCCTATACTCAAGAGTTTGAAATCCAGGCCATGCAGCTCGGCGATTTAGCCATCGTCGCGTTGACGGGCGAAGTTTTCGTCGAACTGGCTCTGGAAATCGATGCCCGCTCACCGTATCAACAAACCATCGTGCTGGGCTATACAAATGGCTGCATAGGCTACGTGCCCAACGAAGAGGCATATCCATACGGGGGTTACGAAGTCAGCACTGCATATCGCTACTACGGAACATTAATGCTCAAACCCGAAAGCGATAGGCAGATTCGAAACGCCGCGGTGGAATTAATGTGTGAAACGTGAATATTGACCTAATTTTCAATATTAATGTTGCTGTTTTCAAAGTTCAAGGAGGTGAAACTTTTGGGCCGAATAATCAAAGAGATCGAGATTGAGGGGCAAACTGCTGTGGCTTTGTTTGATACAGGAGCAGTGTTCACTTATGTAAAGCAGCCTCTCCTTGCGAATGCCGTAAGAAAGTCACTGGCCGCGCCTTTCCACGTGGCGCTTGGTGGGAAAACCATTGATGTTCGAGAACTCTACCTTGTTGATGGGAAAATAGAGGGATTGGAATTCGACACAGATGCAGTGTCAGTGGATGAACTAGGCAAAGCCAACGGGCATGAACTGGACGCCATCATTGGAGTTCTTACAATGGAACGATGGGAGATTAGACTCGACCCAAAAACTGAAACTCTTGACCTAGAGGGACTAAGACGCCGTGAGTTCACTGAATTCCAAGAGGCAAAGGGGCAAGAGGATATATTTTAGACTTCGAAGTCTCGAAGACCTCGGAAGTCTGGACATAGGTTTTCATTGAGAACAGGCAAGGAGAAAATATGGATTATCAACCAATCTTAAAAGAACTTGAAGACTTAACCGCCGAGACTTTTGGACTTTGGGACCACAACCGAGTGGGATTTCAATGGAGGCACTACACTCTCAATCATACCTTGCGGGTGAGAAATATGTGCTTAGAATTAGGACGCAGAGAAGGCGCCGATTTAACTCAATTAGCCTTCGCCGCAACACTGCATGACATCACCAAACGCTACGATGGCAAGATTCTTACTGATGAGAACGGTAACCGAGTTTTAGATGAAAACGGATTTTGGATAAATGAAACGCTTCTACCCAATCCAAACAAGAGCAATATCGTCACAGAACTGTACCGCGAGAATAATCTGCGGGGAACCGTCCATAGCATATCCGGGGCATTTATCGCCAAAAAGCTTTTGGAAAGTTATGGCTTGCCAGACGATTTTAACGAAGCTGTAAGTACTATCATCCGCGCTCATGTAAAGCCGCCCAGACTCACACCTGAACAGTATGATGAACTCTATGGCAAAGTCGAAAGTCGCATTCTGTACGATGCGGACACCATGGACGCCAATGTTGGCTATACCGCATTTTATCGGAATGTGCATATTCACTCCTACGGAGCGATGCAGCGAGACGGCTTTAATTTATCCGCTTACGTGGACAACCTGCCGAGGTGGATTGATACAAAGTACAGCTTCATCGACAATCTGTTGACGGAATCCGGCCGCGAAGTCGGCGCCAGACGACAGGAACGCAACAAAACGCTTTATCAGATGCTATCTGAGGAGAAAAAGCATTACAACTTAAATCTGAAATATGGGTTGCTAGGCGTGATAGATTACTTTGTCAGTGGTACCGAGGATCCAAATTTCAGGGAACAGATTGATTATCTCGAACAACACTGGATTCCCGAACGAAAAAGATGGCTACAAAGGGAAAGCAGCGAAACAGAAGAATTAGCCCAGCAGAGTATCAATCGAGTTGTAGATTTTTGCAATTTCATGAAAGCGGAATGCAGTGGCAAAACTTAATGGCAATGGGGCAAGAACACTCATCAGATGCTGCGCGTCCCATTTTGGAGGATGCAAAATGCAGTCAGCGCGGTTTATTATACTTCTTAGCATCACGTTACTTCTTTGGGCGGCGTTACTGCTCTTCCAGTTTCGAGTCATTAACATCTTTGACGCGGTTCTTATGAAGTTTCCCGGCCCTTATGTAACCTTTGGAGCAATGGCGATTTTCCCTCTCTTGGCGATGTTCTTCGTTGTGAAAATAGTGCGCGACGAGCGGTCATTACTCTTCAGTCGGGTAGTTATGGGAAGCGGTGCATCTCTTTTCCTTGCGTTCGTTGTCTTGATTGGTATTCCCATCCTTAAGAGCGCAATGACACCTGAAACGCCCAAGAATCCGAGCATACCGAGACCAATTTCGCCGCAGGTTGGACCTCCCGTTTTTCCCGGAGCGGAAGGTTTTGGAACGCGAACTCCGGCAGGCAGAAGAGGCAAGGTGATTGAAGTTACCTCGTTAGCTGATAGCGGACCTGGGACGCTTAGGGAAGCGCTTAACAATCCAAACCCACGCATCCGGAAACGCGCTCATAGCGCCGGACTTCTGATTGGAGATAGTTCCTATCATGTTTCCGTGCATCATACGCTGTTGGCGCATAACGATTTTCGCAATCCATTAATCTCGAAAGGCGGAACCCATGACATCGTCAATAACATAATTTACAATTGGGGCGTGCTGGCAGCCGAGATTACCGATTACAACTCCAACTCCTTTCTGAACTTCGTCGGAAACTACTTTCGACCATAGATAGCGATGAGTGGGCGCTTGTTAAATACGGCTGGGGCGCGGAGAGAGTCGTCATGGAGAAATATCGTTCACCAACTTCATACCCGACTCCCGCCGTTACTAAAATGAGTGCAACGGAGGCGTTGGAAAGGGTTCTGGCTGAAGCAGGAGCTACTGTGCCCAAACGAGACACCATCGACCAGCGCGTAGTCTCCGACGTGAAGCACAGAAAAGGCTCAATCATCAATTCACCCGAAGAAGTCGGCGGCTATACTCGACAGAAAATCCTTTCACCATTCTGTTTGGTAATGCACTCGTGTTCTTCGTCGGACAGTTGAGCTTCATCCAACTTAATAATCGCCGAACGAATATAGAAAAATGGCGCGTGTGTGCCAAACAGTAGCCTCCCTGTTCCACAGGCATCGATTATTCTGCGAAGTCCGTCCATTGTCTCCATTTGCGAAATATCCAGCCACAGATTCGGCAGCGCTGTGATTTTTTCAACGTTGCCATCTGCTTCCCCCCATTTAATCCCACCCAGCACGATGTTGACCTGTTGCGTTTTTTCGGCAGCGGCGATGACATCAGCGGCAGGAACATCAGGCACTTGCATCAACGGATGATGACTGCGAGTATCATTTACCCGCAATTGGATAATCACCGGCAACCCCACGTCGCCAACCGCCGATAGCAAATCGCATGCGGGTGAATCTTCGAGCCGATACGTATGATAATTGGGATGTAGTTTTACCGCGACGATGTGATATTTTTCGCAGCATTGATGCAGGCTTCGTTCCCAATTGGCGAGCGTTGGATTCAACACAGCAACTTGTAGTAATTCGGGTTTGCCATCCAAGAAAGACGCTAACATCTCATTGGCAATTTGAGGTTCCTCGTAAAAAATTCCCTCGATGGGCGACACCAAAGCGCGCTCAATGCCGTAAACCTGCAACAAGTCCCACAACTCATCTGGTGTCGTAGCGGGCAATCGACGAAATGGCCAATGTCCTATATAAGTATTGACGTCAATCATAATTTATTCTCCCAAAGAAAAGAAGGTACTGTCAAATAGAAACCACAAGATTCCACAGATTTTCACAGATAAAAAAGGGAAGGAAAAATCTTGTGGTAATCTT
>DTYX01000891.1 GCA_012961655.1 Candidatus Poribacteria bacterium | reverse complement strand
TATCCCTTGATGAAATTGAAAACTGCCCGAGAAAAGCATATCAAGCGGTTCATTCTGTTGATGATGTGTTGGAGGCTTTAAGTGGGTATGAGAATATCATGAATAGGAGCGCTAAAATCGGGAGGTGTAGTTGCACTAAAGATTTTTAGACCAAATGCGCTATTTCAGGGTCAGCAGCGGTTTGAAGGTATGATAAGATTTTCGCTAACCTTTTTTGAAAGGATTGTTTTTGTGCGGCACAATATAACACAACCAGATATTCAAGCGATTATCAGGCAAGCGCTTGCTGACTGGGAAGTGGGGAAGTTTAGCAATGAGTTCTATGCCAAGTTGGTAGAAAGGGATATTTCCGATATTCAGGTTGAGCGCGCATTGAGAAGCCGCTCTTCGGGCATCTGTAGATACCAACATCGTGGACAACCTCGATATGGATTCTGGCATCCTACTAGTAAATTATTCATCGTTTGGCGTCCTGCAGAAAAGGGCTATGAAAGTGAATATAAAACCTGCTTTTATGTGCGTAGTGGAATGGTGTATATGCGTGGTTTAGAAAATGTAGAAATTCTACGATTTCCAAGGGAGTAAATTGATAATGATACCGAAAAAGAATCTGCATGATTTTTTCACGAGTCTGCAAGAATACGAGATAACTTTAACTAAAATCATACCACTCTGCTTAAAACAGGGCGATGAGGAAATTGATATGGAAATTACCCATCTGCTAACTTGTCGAGATGAGCTTCAATCAGATATTGAGCGATTTTCTGACGAACCGCAAATAGCGGCGCACATTGCCAAAATTCATGAATTAGACCGAAAACTTGTTTTGCAAAAGGAAATTATTCTTTCCCATAACGCTGATTATCAGAAGTGGCGCGAGCGAAATAAGATTCCCAAAAGCCACTGGTGGTGGTATATGACGTAGTCCAAGAGTCTATAACGAAGTCGGAGGAAGTTTAATTCTTTATAAAAGATAGTGGTGAAAATTGAGCGAGATAGATTACAGCCAATTCATTCCAGTAAGGGAATTCCCAGATAGAGGCATCAAATGGTTGCTTGAATCAAAAGAGAACGTGCATGCATTGCTGGACATTGTAGCATCTGACATAGCTAAAAACCTGGATTTCAGCAAGCTGGAGAAATTACCCCAAAGTTTTATCCCTGACAACCTTCGCAAACAGGAAAGCGACCTACTATTTCTTGTTCCGTTTCATGACGAAGAAACTGACAAAGTAAGAGAAGTTGTAGTCTATATTCTAATAGAACATCAATCAACTCCTGATAGAGTCATGAATTTCAGATTGTTGTTTTACATGCTTCAAATCTGGGACAGTCAACGCCGAGCATGGCTTAACGAAAAGATTCCCAAAGGACAGTGGAACTTTCGACCAATTCTGCCGATAGTGTTCTACACTGGAGAGCAAAGTTGGGCAAAGTTACTGAGCATGGCGGAATTGATGGATTTACCCAAAGCTTTAGAAAGATTTGTTCCGCATCATGATACGCTTTTTCTAAATCTTAAAACAAAGCCCAAAGAAGAGCTTATCGCTGATGGACATCCTTTTGGCTACCTATTGCAAGTAATTCAAAAAGAGAATGCGACCAAAGAAGAAGTTACTGAAGCGATAGAATTAGCTGTCAAACATTTTGATAGTTTCCCCTCAGAACAACAAAATCAATGGGCAAAATTGATGTATTACCTTGTCTTGTTAATCCGGCATCGTCGCGGGTCAGATGAGCAAGATGAATTGATTTCCGTCGTTAAAGAATCGATATATGAACATAAACGTCGAGAGGAGGTGGAAGAAATGGGAAGGACGGCGGCGCAAGAATTGATTGAGCAAGGAATAGCACAAGGAATAGCACAAGGAATTGAGCAAGGAATTATCCAAAGCAAACAGGAAGATTTGCTCGAATTGATGAAAGTTAAGTTCGATTCTGTTCCTCAATCTGTCACAGATAAGATTAAAAGAATGCAAGATACTGGGCGTCTGAATGAGCTAATACGCAAAATATTGACGGTTAGAAGTATTGATGAAATGGGAATTTGATAATCATTGTCTACAGCCTGCTTGGTAACCATCCGGCCGCCATAATACAGAGTAGTCTGCATCTTTATATGCTGACTTCTTCGCTTCGCTTGCAATGACATCTCTAACATCCATTCGCTTTGAGAATTACTTACCTCCCTGTTATTAGGAAATTTCTGCCGTATAATATTTGCTTGCTTTTACCATGGAATAGTGCTATAATAAATTTTACTTTCAAACAGAGGAAAAGGAAGTGGTAATCATGCCAACTATCCGTTTATTCCCTTCTTCAGAAGGAAAATCTTGGAGGGCTCTTATTGATACTGGTGAGCCTGTTCACTGTTCTAATACGCTATAATGATGGGCGTGAGATTGAGGCGAAAAATTTTTGCAACTGGCGGTTCACGAAGTAACCGCTGAGCGTAGCGGACATGATGAACTTATCGAACGATTTGGTGGCGTTACGTCAATCAAGCAAACTAACCCTTTACAAGGGATTTGGCGATACCAGGAACAAAGGTATACAGACGAAATTATTATCGTTACCACATTGGATTTCGGCTATCCTCAAAGCCAGAGCGAACAGTTCTTCGTAGAGTACAAAGAACAACTAAAGAAGCGTTTTGAGCAATTAGAGATGCTCATTCTTGCTCAAACAGTAATAGTGATTTAAAACTTTGGAGAGAGAAACCGAGTTTTTTAGCTGTCGAAAGTCACAGTAAATTCGGAGGAAAGTTAAAATGCCACAAATTACAGTAAAAGGAATTTATCGTAATGGTGTTATTGTACCTTTAGAAGAAATTCCTTGTAAAGATGAAACGTCCGTTTTTATTGTCTTTTTAGAAGAGTCCACGCCAGAAGAAGAAAAGAGAATTGAGACGTTCTTATCCAATTTGAAACCCTCCACTCTCGTTCCGAAACATTTGATAGGCTGCGCCAGAAGTGGAAAAGGAGATATTTCTTCTAATAAATACAAGTATTTAGGAGAAATAAAGTGAGAATGCCACGTAGCATCAGAGAAAGAACAGTTTTTGTCGATTCGGGCGCTTTTTTAGCCCTTTTAGATGCCGACGATAGCAGGCATGTTGAAGCAGCCGAACTGTTGGAAAAAATTGAGCGAGAAAATTATCCCACGATTACAACGAATTTTGTTGTCGCCGAAGCGCATGCCCTGATTCTATCAAATCTCGGCGCCAATGTTGCTAGAGAATGGCTAAAGAATCTTTCTATTCCTATCT
>DTYX01000890.1 GCA_012961655.1 Candidatus Poribacteria bacterium | reverse complement strand
GAAACTGTCTTCCCACTGGTTTGTTGGACGCCAAAAAGGTTCGCAGGAACGAAGAGAATCTCACTTATGAGATTGAATGGCGACTCTTGGAATGAGTTATCCTAATGACAGGAGGGTTATGATGGCCGAATTGAGCCCCACTCTTGATGAGTGGCGTAAACTTTATGAAGCTGCAATCCGCATGAAGGAAATCGCGCCTTGGGAGTCTGCCGCTTGCCGAACGTGGACGGAATCGTGGTGGGTATTGGGCATGAATACGAAGCTGAAGAGACGTTCGGAGCCGCTCAAGATATCCTCGATAGCGGAGATTAAACGCAACGGTAAGTTTCTCACCTTTGAAATTAAAATCTAATCTAAACTTAACGAAACGCCAACCCAATCCTCTTTCGTCACTGTTTTGACAATTTGCAAACCATTAAATCTCGCGGCGGATTCAATATTCGGCATCTCCTCTGTCAAAATGCCGGAGAATATTAACAAGCCATCCGCTTTTAGATAGTTCGGACAATCTGGAATAATAGGCAGGATAACTTTGGTAAGGATATTTACTACAATTATATCATATCGCCCCGAAAGCGATTCAAAGGCGTTGCCCACGACGATTTCAATTTTCTCTTCTACGCCGTTGATACGAGCGTTTTCCTGTGCGATAGGGATGACGGTTTTGTCTATGTCGGTGGCAATAACTTTATCAGCGCCGAGCTTAGCGGCGGCGATTGCTAAAATTCCCGACCCTGTGCCGATGTCCGCCACCCTTTCGCCGCCGGATATAACCTCTTCAAGCAAGGATAGCGCAAGCTGCGTCGTCGGATGATAGCCGGTGCCAAAAGCCATGCCAGGGTCTAACCAAATGACGACCTGTTCGGAAGACGGTGTGATTTTATTCCATCTCGGTGAGACGATAAATCGCTGGCCAATCCGTAGGGGTGGGAATGCAGATTTCCAACTCTCAGACCATCTCTCATCTGTTATGCTTTTAATTTCAATTTGAGCAGGTCTGATTTCTAAGCCAATTTCTTGGAGTTCTTGCAGGAAGGTTTTAATCTTTGCAATTCTGTTTCCGATGAGGTCATCAGTGGGGAAGTGGGTAATTAGATTTACCCTGTGTAAACATCTCACAGAGTTTACCGGCGATGATGTGTCATGGAGGGCAGTTTCACACACTTCATCATTGATTAATACACCGCTCGCGCCGAGTTCCAAAAGGAAATTCGACACGATTTCAGCGGCTTCATAAGACGTTGTGATTGAAATTTCAGTCCACTTCATTTTCATTGCGGGTTGAAATATAACCTATTTCAAAATTACCATCCGACGCCTCCTGGAAAGTCGCCTGGCATCTGAGGATGCTAAGCTCCTCTGGGTTAGATTATACTCACAAAGGAGCCTGCTCTTTCAGATATTACCCGATTTTTACAATTGCTCTATAATTTTTTGTCGTTCTTCTTTTGACCTATGTATTTCGTTTCCTTTTCATCATCTGTGATGTCAAACGGCAAGTCTTTCCATAATCCCTCCAACTTGACAATATTCCGGGAAGATTTTTCAAAAGCTTTTGGCTGTTTAACATTTTTGTCCTCAGAACCTTCGTAATAACCTTCGATATGGAACTCCTCTCTCAAGAAAAAGTAATATGGTCTGAGTTCTCTTTCAAATCCCGCAGGCATCTTTGCCTTTTCAAACTCTTCTAAGGCTTTTTGATAAAGCTTTTTTGCCTCTTTTAGATGATGGTTTTCAGTACTCATTTTTTCACTCCTTCCAAATTTGTTGCTATCTTTGAGTGAGATTAATTATAGCAGATGGTCAAAAGCGTGTCAAGGAAACTGAAACATGGTTCTCTGAGATTAAGGTCAGAGGAAGCACTGAAATCTTCCGGTCACGAATGATAGCACCACCTGCACCATCGCTGACAAGTTGAGGAAACTCTTGGTCACTTTCCGCCGTGCAAATCGGGACATTAACTGTCGGGTCAGAGGGCCACTCGGCAAAAGTTATCCCCGCCAAGATGTCAAAAAGGAGAATTGACCAACACGCCCGAAGTCTTGGCGACTTCGGCTACACTACTTGCCCTCCTATCGCGTCTCTGATTGTTATTAACAACATTCGGATAGTAGATAACGCGCACGTCAATCATTTATCCGTTGCCTCTACGCCTGTTTCGAGTTCGCGAATTATGTCACCCGCTGTCATGACGCGGAAAGTGGAACGGGTATAATCTGCCAGGTTACGTGTAATGATGGCATCCGCGCCGGCTTGTTGAGCAACCGCTTCTTGAACTGCGTCCTCGTAATCGGTAAAAGGTAGACTTAATGCGTCAGAAAGTATCTCCTTGCCTACTGGCCAAACTTCGAATACAGCAAGTAGGTCGGCAATTACTTCGCGCGTTCGTTCTGGACCCAGTTGTTTTCTAGCGATATAAAAAATATTCGTCAGAGTCGTCGCCGTCAGGCATCCGATTACACGTTCTGCTTCCACCAACTGCCAGAGCTTAACTGCGTCTTCGACGAATGGCTGGCGGTCGAATAATACATCTAAAATGATATTAGTGTCAATTAAAATTCGTATCATTGATATTTATTCTCCAGATAAGTGACGTAATCACTATCTGAATCCTCTTTCAAAATGCCTCGCAGCCGGTCCACGCTCGAGAGGACAGATTGACGTTTGTATCGCGGTAAGACGAAGTCGTCCGTTGGGGTTTGCACATCTTCAACTTCCACCAATAGAACCACACGCCGTATCAATTCCGACGCTGGCATTTCGGCAATGGGTATGATGCAACCATCTTCAATTTTTGCTGGAATTGTAAGAAACATTTGGAATGCCTCCCTCATTTTTTGTGCAAATATCAGTTTAATGCCTTGGGTCAAATTCTCTTCCTTCTGGAAAGTCGCCTGGCATCTGAGGATGCTAAGTGGCACAAATTTTTTGCAGGACAAAATCAATGCGAAATTCTCGCTGAAGCACAAGATCTTCTTCACCTACCAGCGTAATATTCTGAGTGTGTCCCACTCATGAAACCAAGACGCTGTTTCTCACCACAGAGGCACGGAGAGCACGGAGGAATCCCAGAGATTGCCTTGATTTTTCTCTGTGCCCTCTGTGTCTCAGTGGTGAATTATTCCCGTCTGTTTCATATCTGGGACACGCCCATTTTTTTGATGTCTTTAGTAGTCATTGTTGTTCATCTCCTTTTTACACTCGCCAGCAAGTTGCCTTGTACGTAGACGCCATAAGCCATATCAGGTAGCGCGACGTATCCAACCCTTGTCGGATTAGAAAGCGCGCTTACGTGAAGCGATGCAGAAGTCTCTGCTTCTGCACATAAGCTCTGCACGACTTCGTCTGTTGCTGGCGATCTAACAGATCGCTCTACAGAAAAACGTCGATTTTGGAAAATCGACTACGATAATCTTGTCAAAACAAATTTCACAGTG
>DTYX01000889.1 GCA_012961655.1 Candidatus Poribacteria bacterium | reverse complement strand
TTGACAACTCCGAACTTATCCTCCAAAAGTGAAATTATACTTTCTCTGCAGGCTTGTATATAGCCTTCTTGTCGTCCTTCTTGTAGTCCCTCTTGCCGTCCTTCTTGTAGTCCTTCTTGCCACCCCTCTTTAATCCAATCCGAGATAAATGGCACTTCACGCATCTGTTCCACCTCCTCCCTAAAAAAGTTCCAGAGAAAATCCCTGTCAAAATATCGAGATGCTATCGTTACCGCAGTAGCAAATAGCCTCGTGCGTTTTCTATCATCTTTTTCCTGCAAAATTAACTGCCGTTCCTCTTCCAACGTTTCCACTGTTGGTTCTTTTACAATCATCGGCAACAATGGCGCTAACTCCGGTAATTTCCCCGACCTGATTTCCTTCTCATAATCCCAGACTTTCAAAACTGGATAGCTGAATCGATTAATCACATTGTTTCCCAAAGATACAGTATAGCTTTCTGGTATCGGGGATTCACGCCGCGAAAGATAGAGCGCCAGCGAAATAACGGATTTATCAAATTGGTCTGTTAGTTCAGCCGAGTAAACAAAGACTCTTTTGGGAAAATCTTTTTGGTGTTGTAATTGAAATTCAATATGCAGAATATACTCTTCGTCCTTGTATTCAAGTTCGTGGACAAAATCAACCCGTTAGGAAACCCGCGTGGCGCAAGTTTCCAACTTGTGTCGCACCACAACTATCTGCGCTAACATCATATTTCGCGCCGATATTGTTTGCCTTTGTGATAAAACATATTCCACCGTCGGGCAAATTAGATAAAAATTGATGCGTTTTTTGTTGCAGCGATTCTAAATCTTCGCCAAGAGCGTAGAGCGCCGGCCCCCAACTGGAAAGCCCAACGCCCAAAGCCCCGTTGTTCCGCAGAAAATCCATCGTCTTTTGAATAATCGGTCCCTGAGCATCTACCTCGATTTTCTTCCAACCGATTTCTTGAATGCGATTGACGGCTTCCCCGAAACTTGTGAGGTCATTTTCGGCCAACGCCGGCAGAAGTTTCATCAAGATTAAATGGGATAGCTGTTGAGCGGTAGTCTTAGGCATGGGACAAAGATTGGTGAATAAGCGAACTTCTTCTGCGCCGGAAATATGTCTGCAATTCGGAATTACGATAAGTACCGGCCAATCGGGGAAATCTTGCCTGAACAATACAGGCGGAGGGGCAACGTTTCCAGAAGCAGAGGAGGGCAGGAATGAACTTTTCTGCGCGGGGAATCTATGTCCTCCGTCAACGATAAAACCGCCGTGACGAAAAGCGGCGACACCAATCCCTGAAGTGCCTCCCCTGCCCACTAACAACGCGATTTCTTCGATGTTGAGATTGATGTCATACAATGCGCAAATTGCCGAAGCAATCCCCAAGGATAGTTGCGTCCCTGAACCGAGTCCCGTATGTGCGGGGATGGATTGCGCGATTTCTATTCGTATTCCGTTGAAATTGTATTCGGATTTTAGAATTTTGACTATCTCTTCGGCGCGGGATAGGAAAGGCCCGTTCTCTGAGCCAACAATTTGGACGTTCGTAGATGGTGTTGCGATGATTTGAAAGCATGGGCGCTCCAAGGATAATCCGACCCCTCCATCTACTCGGCCCAATGAGCCGTTTAGGTCTATCAAGGCGAAATGAAGTCTGGATGGGGTTGTTACGGTTACTTCTTTCATCGTTCTTGTTACATTCAGCGCATGTAAAAAACATCATAGATACAATACGAAATATTATAATTCACGTTTCACGCATCACGTTTCACTCGTTCATCTTCTCCAATTCCAATTGCGCTCTGTAATTATTGGGGGACAGCCGCAACGCCTCTTGAAATTCCGCCATAGCGGAAGTCCTCATGCCCTTGGCGCGATACGCTATGCCGAGGTGAACATGCGCGTTCGAGTCACCTGGCGATAATTCTACAGCTTTTTTCATCTCATCAATCGCCTTATCATACTGACGAGTATTGATGTAAGCCGAACCTAAAATTGTATGTCCAATCACTTTGTCGGGATATTCTTTAACGAACTCCGTAAAATGTTCCACTGCAACGTCACTCATGTCATGATTGAGATACAGCGTCGCCAGCTCATAATGGGAGTTAAGATGGTCATATCTAATCGCAACAGCTTTCTCGAATTCGGCGACAGCGGCTTGGATGCGATTTTGTCTTTCATAAACCTGCCCAAGCAGATAATGTTCTCCCGCCACATCTGGTTTTAACTGAATGGCTATTTTTAACTCTTTAATTCCTTCTGCCACTTTTCTTTGTTTGATGTAAGCCTCACCTAACCAATAATGTAGCCAGGAATCATCGGGATTTTCGGAAAGTTCTTGCTGGAGCATAGCGATATCAAACGGAGGAAATTCGGCGGGGGCATTCACAGCAAAAGCATATCCACTGGGATTTAATTCCACCGCTTTGCGATATTCCCTTTGAACTTTATCATACAGTCCCATATCACTGTAAGCATCCCCCAAATATTTGTGCGCTTCGGAATTCTCAGGCATCAAAGACAACGAATGTTTAAGGTCGCTGATGGCGGCATCCGTCTTGCCGCTTAATTGATAGGCGTGTCCGCGGAGGTTGTAGGCTTCCGAGTCATTTGGCGATAAAGCGATAGCCTTACTAAACTCGGCGATAGCTTTCGTCCATTCATCATCGCATAGATAAACGAGTCCAAGGGCTTTATGAGTTTTCACAGAATTCGGTTCCGGCTTAGCAGCTTCTTGAGCGGCTTCCTGCGCTTTCTCTTTCCAAACGGGGTCGCGTCGAAATATGTAATCCATATACTTCCGCGCGTACGCGCATCCCAATCCAGCATACGCCAATGCGTAGTTCGGTTTCAACGCAATCGCTCTCTGATAAAATTGAATCGCTTTTTCATTATCCGCTTCCGAAATCTTCTTATAATATGCCTCAGCCAATTCGTAATAATCTTCCGCGGTCCTGGGTACTTTTGGCGCAGGTTTCCGCGCTGTTCTCATTTGGTAACGTTGTTCTACTCTTGTTTTGGGCTTTTGGGCAGTTTGAAATGTCTGGGAAGCGCTGCATGAAACAACGAGAAATATTACCAACAAGTTGATGTATATTCTCACCCGCGTCACTCCTCTCTGGCGTAAGAAGATGATTCAAGTCCAATCATCAAAATCTGTAAATCATCGCCTTTTCATCATCCCCCAGGTTGTTATATTTCTGTTTAAAGGATGCACTGCTCTCCCCGCAAGCGGGAAAGCGCCCATATCCTT